>NZ_CAUIXH010000014.1:0-45445 GCF_962707005.1 Neisseria basseii
AATTTCTTTAAAAAAAAAAAAAAAAAAAAAATAAACTTACCTTATAATTGCAGTTGTTTTAGCAATGTCTGTTTCGCAGACTCATTGAGTAAGACGTTTTCCCCGTAATGTGTTTGGCCGTCTGTCCCCTTTGGGTTCGGACGGCTTTTTTTTGGCTGTGTTTGAATACCCGGTTGGTTTTATCTGTTTGCAGCGGGGGAAGCCGCTCATTGCCGTTCGGACAAGAATCGGTTTCATCGGATAAAAGGCATTTTGTCCGACTGATTAAAGTTATAGTGGATTAACAAAAACCGGTACGGCATTGCCTCGCCTTAGCTCAAAGAGAACGATTCTCTAAGGTGCTGAAGCACCAAGTGAATCGGTTCCGTACTGTTTGTACTGTCTGCGGCTTCGTCGCCTTGTCCTGATTTTTGTTAATCCACTATATATCTTAGGTTTGCACCGGCGGAATATTCAAACACAGCCTTTTTTAAGGAAATCCGGATACGGCGGCGCATCAATAATGCGGCGGAATCTCGTCGCGCAGGGAATACGGCTCTTGCGCGTCGGGATTCCTGTCCTGCATTTTTTGATACAGCAGCCTCAACTGAGCCTGCTGCAAATCCAGCGTCTGCCGCAATTCCGCCACCATCGCGTTCAGGCCGGAGATTACGTCCTCCTGAAGCGCGGTTTGGATTTCCAGTTCGACAATACGGCGTTCCAACTCTTGAACCGCGTCCATTTACAGCACCATCGCGGCAATCCAGCCGGCAATCAGCAGCGGGATGTTGTAGTGGATGAAGGTCGGGATGACGGAATCGCGGATGTGGTCGTGCTGCCCGTCGGCGTTCAGCCCCATCGTCGGGCCCAGCGTGGAATCGGACGCGGGCGAACCGGCATCGCCCAACGCCCCCGCCGTGCCGACGATGGCGACGGTGGCAAGCGGCGAAAAACCCAAACCGGTACACAAAGGCACATAAATCGCGGCGATAATCGGCAAAGTGGAAAAGGACGAACCGATGCCCATCGTTACCAAAAGCCCCACCACCAGCATCGCCAACGCCGCCATACCTTTGCTGTTGCCGAATATCGCCATACTGCTTTCCACCAGCGGCTGAATATGCCCGGTCGCATTCATCACGGCGGCAAAACCCTGCGCGGCAATCATAATGAAGCCGACCATCGCCATCATCTTGATGCCTTCGCCGAATACGTCGTTTGCCTTGTCGCGGTTGATGACCCCCAACATCATAAATACGGCGAAACCGAGCATCGCGCCCAACACCAGCGAGTCTTCATACATCAACTGTATGGCAAAGCATACGGCAATGGCGGCGGCGGCAACCAGGCTGCGGTAGGCGGACGGCTGCGGACGGTTTGCCGCGTCGGCGTTGCCCGCCGTATCGGCATTGTTGCTTTGGTACAGGCGCGGTTTGCGGTAGTGGACAAACGCCAGCAGGAGTCCGGCCAGCATTCCCAACGCGGGAATCGCCATTGCCGCCATTACGTTGATGTTTTTCACATCAAGCTCCGGAGCGGCGGAATGGATGTTGCCCAACAGGATTTCGTTCAAAAAAATCGCGCCGAAGCCGTAAGGCAGGAACATATAGGTCGTAACCAGCCCGAAAGTGATGACGCACGCAATCAGGCGGCGGTCGATTTTCAGGCGGTTGAACACCAAAAGCAGCGGCGGGACAATCATCGGGATAAAGGCGATGTGGATGGGTATGATGTTCTGACTCATAATGCCCATCACAAGGATGATGGAAAGCAGCAGCCATTTGACCGCACCCTCGCCCGAACGCACGCTGTCGGGCATACCGCCCCGGTTCAGCTTGCGGACGACTGCGCCGGCAAGCTGCTGCGGCAGGCCGGAATGGGTAATCGCCATCGCAAACGCGCCGAGCATCGCATAAGAAAGCGCAATCTTCGCGCCGCCTTCCAAACCTTTGTTGAACACGGGGATAATCCCCGCCTGACTGACCTGTCCCGCCGCATCGGCAATGTTTTGCAGCGGCATACCCGCCACCGCGCCGCCGACAAACGCGCCGACCGTCAGGCTCAATACCACGTGCACGCGCGACAGCGACAGCACCAGCATAACGATTACGGCAACTACGACTGCATTCATTGTTTATCGCTCCAAACCTATAAATGTTTACATATCGAAACACATCATAACCCAATAACGGAAAGCCCGCCAATTTTGCAAACAATTATTTCAAATGCTTCATATACTTCCCCAGCGCAACCCTGTCCAAACCCGCCAAGTCCGGCAGGGTTTCCACTCCTGAAAAACCATTCTCCGCCAACACGCCGCGCACCGCCGCGCCCTGATCGAAACCGTGTTCCAACAACAAAAAACCGCCTTCCGCCAAACGGTCGGGCGCGCCTTGCGCCAAGGTGCGGATGCAGCTTAGGCCGTCTGAAAAGTCGGTCAGCGCGATTTGCGGCTCAAACCGCAAATCGCCTTGCGACAAATGTTTATCGCCGTTTTCGATATAGGGCGGGTTGGACACGATGATGTCCCATTTCCCTTCAGACGGCATATCGGTGTCGAACCACGAACCGTGTGCAAATTCGACCCGCGCGCCCAAATCCGCCGCATTTTTCCGCGCCGTTTCAAGGGCGGGCGTGCTGATGTCGGATGCGCGCACAAACGCATCGGGACGTTCGAGCGCGACGGTTACGGCAACCGCGCCGCTGCCCGTCCCCAAATCCCACACGCGCCCGTTTTCGGGCAGGCGCGCCAATACGGCTTCGACCAAGTGTTCGGTTTCGGGGCGCGGAATCAGCACGTTCGGGTTGACTGTAAAGCGTCTGCCATAAAATTCGCGCACACCTAAAATATAGGCAACCGGCTCGCCGTTCAGACGGCGTTGCGCCAGCCTGTCCGCCCGTTGTCGGACTTCGTCCGGCATTTCTTCCCCGCCCCGAGTCAACAACTGCACGCGCGTATATTCCGAAACATATTGCAGCAGCATTCTTGCTTCATTTTTGGGCAGTTTTGACAAGCCCAACCATTTATCAAACGTCATTTTTCGTCCCGTCTGCCGCCGATGCGGCTCGAACATTTTTTCCGGCTTTGCGGCACGCTGATTCAAAAAATATCATTTTGCATTGAAATTATATAATAAAGAAAAACACCTTATCGCCGTTTCGATACCGTAGGAATTTATCCGAATAACAGAAACGCTCCGCCGTCATTCCCACAAAAACGGTCATCCGGAAACATAAGGCTGAAGCGTTTTATCGGGAATGACGATTTGGAAGTTTCCCGAAATTCAAAAACAGGCAAAAACGGACGAACTTGATTTCCGTACACGCAAGAATGATAAAATAAATAAATAAATAAATAAAACAATGATATAGTTGATTTTTCCTTTGGACTTTCGATATTTTCGGCGGCTGAAAAAAATCCGCACCCGCCTTCAAATACGGATACGGATTTTCTTGTCAAACAAACTTATTCGGCCAACAATTCTTCCGGTTTGACTTTTTCGCCATACACGGGCAAGAGGGTTTTTTCATAGGCGGCTTTCAGACGGCCGTCTTTTTTCATGGCGGCGATTTCGCTGTTGACCCAGTTCAGGAGGTCGGCGTTGCCTTTTTGAACGGCGGGGGCGATAAATTCGGCGGGGCCGAGGTTGCCGATGGCGACTTCAAAATCCGGGTTTTCTTTCGCCCACGCCCACAGCAGGGCGTTGTCGTGCGCGAGTGCTACGCCGCGGCCGTCTTTCAGCGCGTCGAAGGTTTCGGTGTTTTGGTCGAATTTCAACAGCTTGACTTCGGGATGGCTTTTGGTGAAGAAAGCGTCGGCGGTCGTGCCTTTGTTGACCAGCAGGGTTTGGTCTTTCAATTGCGCCACGTCGGTAATCGGTTTGCCTTTGGGGGAAACCACGCCCAACGCCACTTTCATATAGGGATCGGCAAAATCGACGGCTTCGGCGCGTTCGGGGGTTTGGGTGAAGTTGGCGAGGATGAGGTCGACTTTGCCGGAACGGACGTATTCGACGCGGTTTGCAGCCTCGGTCAGGACGAACTCGACTTTGTCGGGGCTGCCGAGCAGGTCTTTGGCCAGGTCTTTGGCGATTTCAACGTCAAAGCCTTGGTTTTTGCCGTTGGCGTCAACATAGCCGAACGGAGGTTTGTCGCCGAATACGCCGATACGGATGACGCCTTTTTCTTTGATGGCGGCAACGGTTGCCGCGCCGCCGCTTTGTGAAGATTGGGCATCGCCGGAGCCGCCCCCACAGGCGGTCAAACCGACGGCGATGACGGCGGAAGCCAAAAGGGCTTTGAGTTTGGCGTTCAGTTTCATTGGGAATCTCCTTTTTGAATGTTTGCTTGGGATGAAATGCCGTCTGAAAGGGGTTCTGACGGTTTGCGGTAAATCAGTAGTCCATGCCTGCCAGAAATTGGCGGGCACGTTCGCTTTTTGGTGCGGAGAAGAAGGTTTCGGGGTCGGACGATTCGACGATGCCGCCTTTGTCCATGAAGACGATGCGGTCGGCAACTTTGCGGGCAAACCCCATTTCATGGGTTACGATGAGCATGCTCATGCCTTCGCGGGCGAGTTCTAAAACCACTTCCAAGACTTCGCGCACCATTTCGGGGTCGAGTGCGGCGGTGATTTCGTCCAGCAGGATGACTTCCGGATTCAGGCACAGGGCGCGGACAATGGCGATGCGTTGTTTCTGGCCGCCGGAGAGTTCGCGCGGATAGGCGTTTTTGCGGTCGAGCAGGCCGACGCGTTCCAACAGTTTGTCGGCTTGTGCCTCTGCTTCGGCACGGTTGCGGTTTTGTACTTTCACCGGGCCTAAGAGGATATTTTCGATGACGGTCATGTGGGCAAACAGTTCATAGCTTTGAAAGACCATGCCGACTTTTTGCCGGGCGGTTTGCCAGGAAACGTCTTTGCCGAATTCGCCGACCCCGTCCATTACGATGCTGCCGCCTTGGTGCGGCTCCAAACCGTTGACGCAGCGCAGGAGGGTGGATTTGCCGCAGCCGGACGGGCCCAGCAGTACGATGACTTCGCCTTTTTCCAAGTCCAAGTCTAAGGATTGAATGGCGGTTACGTTGCCGTATTGTTTGTGCAGGTTGCGGATGCTCAGTAAAGCCATGTCAGTGTTCCCATTTTTGTTCAAGTTTTGCCGCCAGCAGCGACAGCGGCCAGCAACAGAAGAAATACAGCATAAAAATCAGGCCGTAAACCCAAAATGAAGCATTGGGTTGCGTCAGCAGCGAGTTTTCGATGATTTGCTGGCCGACTTTGACGACTTCGATGACGCCGATAAGGGAGGCGAGCGAGCTGGTTTTGATCATGCGCGTAAACAGATTGACGGCGCCGGGCAATACGCGGCGGATGCTTTGCGGCAGCTCGATGTAGCGGAATACCTGCCCGCGGCTTAAGCCGAGTGCCAGGCCTGATTCGACCTGGTGTTTTTCAATCGATTCCAATGCGCCGCGGACCAAATCGCCCATTTCGGCGATGCCCCACATGGTAAATACCCAGACACAGACCCAAGATCCGTCGATGTGGATGCCTGTCCAGACGGATAAGCCGAAATACAGGCCGAACAGCCACACCAAAATCGGTACGATTCGGATGGTTTCGAGATAAAACCGTCCGATAAAGCGGATGAGCCGGTTGCGCGAACGCAAAACCAAGCCGAACAGCGTACCCAATACGCAGGAGGCGGCAACGGAGGCCAGGGAAATCTGTGCCGTCAGCAACAAGCCTTCGCCCAAGCGTGCCGCGTTTTGTCCTTCAAACAGCCAGTCAAACACCATATTTTGCACTCCGTACGCGGTTTTCGGCCCAGCGCGCCAGAAGCGAAACGGGCAGAAGGATGATCAGGTAGCTGGCAAACAGCAGGAACAAGGCTTCGTTGGTTTTGTAGTCCATGCCGATGATGTCTTTGGTAACGAACAGCAATTCCGCAATGCCGACCGCGCTGACGATAGATGTTTCTTTCATCAAAAACAATACGTTTGCGCCGATGGCGGGAACGGCGACCGCCCATGCCTGAGGCAATTCGACATAGCGGAATACTTGAAAGCGGCTCAAACCGATGGCCTTGCCCGCTTCGATCTGCCCTTTGGGGACGGCCAGAATACCGGCGCGGATGGCTTCCGCCATGTAGCTTGCGCCCAAGAAAACCAGTGCGATCACGCCGCAGGTGAAACCGTCCCATTTAATGCCCATTTTCGGCAGGCCGTAATACAGGAAAAACAATTGGATCAGCAGGGGCGTATTGCGCGACAGCTCGATATAGGCGCGCGCCAATGCGTAGAAGGGGCGGATGCGGTATGCCGTTACCACGGCGATGGGCAGGCCGAACAGCAACGACAAAACAACGCCGTAAACGGACAATTCCAGCGTCAGCTTTGCCGCATCAGCGAATTTGGGTACGGCATCGATTAAATAAGGCCAGTTCATCAGAATCAGAAATCAGCTTAACGAAAGGCGGTATTTTAATGAACTTGTAAGATAATGTTAAAGAATGCTTGGGAATATCAAACATCAGAAAAAAGAATAAGGCGATGCCGTCTGAAGGCTTCAGACGGCATTTCGTGTTGGTCTGTTTCAGATTTCGCTACCGCCGACGGTCAGTCCGGCATCAATCCGCAAAGTCGGCTGCCCTACGCCGACAGGGACGCTCTGCCCTTCTTTGCCACACACGCCGACACCGCTGTCCAGCGCAGTATCGTTGCCTATCATCGAAACGTGTTTCAGCACTTCGGGGCCGTTGCCGATAATGGTCGCGCCTTTGACAGGGTATTGCAGCCTGCCGCCTTCCACCCACCACGCTTCGGACGCGCTGAACACGAATTTGCCGCTGGTAATGTCCACCTGTCCGCCGCCGAAGTTGACGGCGTAAATGCCTTTGTCGATGGACGCGATGATTTCGTCGGGTTCGTAGCCGCCATTTTCCATAAAGGTGTTGGTCATGCGCGGCATAGGAACGGAGGCGTAGCTTTCGCGGCGGCCGTTGCCGGTCGATTGCGTACCCGTCAGGCGGGCGTTGGTTTCGTCCTGCATATAGCCGACCAAAATACCGTCTTCAATCAATACGGTGCGGCGGGTTTCGTTGCCTTCGTCGTCTATATTGAGCGAACCGCGTCTGTCGGCAATATCGCCTTGATCCACAACGGTCACGCCTTTGGCGGCGACGCGCTCGCCGATTCGGCCGGAGAAAACGCTGGTTTCTTTGCGGTTGAAATCGCCTTCCAAACCATGTCCGACCGCTTCGTGCAGCAACACGCCCGGCCAGCCGTTGCCCAAAACGACGGTCATCTCGCCGGCAGGCGCAGGACGGGATTCTAGATTGGTCAGGGCTTGTTTGACGGCGGAATCGACAAACTGCCGTACCAAAGTTTCATCGAAATACGCCAAATCATAACGTCCGCCGCCGCCCGCGCTGCCCTGTTCGCGCCTGTCGCCCTGTTTGGCGATGACGGTAACGTTCAGGCGCACCATCGGACGAATATCCGCAGCGTGTTTACCGTCCAAACGGGCGATGTACACCATATCGTATTCGCAGGTCAAACCGGCCATCACTTGCACGATACGCGGATCGGCGGCTTTGGCCAGCGTTTCGACTTTGTTCAACAACGCGACTTTGGCAGCGGAATCAAGGCTGGCAATAGGATCCATCGCCATATGGACAGGCTTGCCGTAGGCAGGTGTCGGCACTTTGACGCTGGCCTCGCCACCGGCCGCACCAATCACGCGGACGGCGCGGGCGGAACGGTTGATCGAATCGATACACAGGCTGTCGGCGTAGGCAAAAGCAGTTTTATCGCCCGAAACGGCACGCACGCCCACACCCTGATCGATTTGGAAGCTGCCCGATTTGACGATGCCCTCTTCCAAATGCCAACTTTCATAGGCGGTGCGCTGACAATAAATGTCGGCATAATCGACATGGTTGGTGCCGATAATGCTCAGGCTTTGGGCAAGCAAATCGGGAGAAAGATGGTTGGCTTCGAGCAAATCTCGCTGTACGGCATAATAGGTTTGATGCATGGTGTCGGGACATAGAAGATCAGTGGGCTGATTATACGGCATTTGTTATTAAAATGTATCGTACCGCCTGAAATGTAAGATTTTTGCCAACATCCCCTGCTTTTGTGTACACTTAAAGCTCCTTGTCGGAGTGCTGCCCGCCGGGCGGCTGAGATTGCGAAAGCAAAATCCGTAGAACCTGTCGGGGTAATGCCTGCGTAGGAAACAAACCTTCCCTGCCCGTTCGGGCTTCCGTTCCCTTTCCGCACTTCCCCGCCCACCTTCCTTCTTTTTAAAGGACGTCATATGTCGGGCAATATTTCACAACAACCTTCGTCTGCCGCCTCCGCTGCCGGCATCGGGCTGATTTGGTTCGGCGCGGCGGTATCAATTGCCGAAATCAGCACGGGCACACTGCTCGCCCCCTTGGGCTGGCAACGCGGTTTGGCGGCACTGCTGCTCGGCCATGCCATCGGCGGCATATTGTTTTTCGCGGCGGCATATATCGGCGCATTCACGCAAAAAAGCGCGATGGAAAGCATACGCCTGTCGTTCGGCACAGGCGGTTCCGTCTTATTTTCGGCGGCGAACGTGCTGCAACTGGTCGGCTGGACGGCCGTCATGATTTATTCGGGTGCGGCGGCAAGTTCCGCACTGGGCAAAATGCTCTGGCAAAACGGGTCGTTTTCCTGGTGGGCTTTTGCCAACGGCGCGCTGATTGTCTTGTGGCTGATTTTCGGCGCACGCAAAACAGGCTGGCTGGAAACCGGTTCGATGGTGCTGATGCTGTTGGCGGTTCTGTGGCTGAGTGCCGAAGTCTTTTCCACGGCAGGCAGCACCGCCGCACAGGTTTCAGACGGCATGAGCTTCGGAACAGCAGTCGAATTGTCCGCCGTCATGCCGCTTTCCTGGCTGCCGCTGGCCGCCGACTACACACGCCAAGCACGCCGCCCGTTTGCGGCAACCCTGACGGCAACGCTCGCCTATACGCTGACGGGCTGCTGGATGTATGCCTTGGGTTTGGCAGCAGCGTTGTTCACCGGAGAAACCGATGTGGCAAAAATCCTGTTGGGCGCGGGCTTGGGCATAACGGGCATTCTGGCAGTCGTCCTGTCGACCGTTACCACCACTTTTCTCGATGCTTACTCCGCCGGCGTAAGTGCCAACAATATTTCCGCCAAACTTGCGGAAACACCCGTCGCCATTGCCGTCGCCGTTGTCGGCACACTGCTTGCCGTCCTCCTGCCCGTTACCGAATATGAAAACTTCCTCCTCTTGATCGGCTCGGTATTTGCGCCGATGGCGGCAGTTTTGATTGCCGACTTCTTCGTCTTAAAACGACGTGAGGAAGTAAAAGGCTTTGATGTTGTCGGACTGGCCTTATGGCTGGCCGGCTTCATTCTCTACCGCTCCCTGCTGTCGACAGGCTGGGAAAGCAGCATCGGCCTGACCGCGCCCGTAATGATTGCTACCGCCATTGCCACCGTATCGGTACGCCTACCGTTTAAAAAATCATCCGACATACAAAGGAACCCGTCATGACCCGTATCGCCATCCTCGGCGGCGGCCTCTCGGGAAGGCTGACCGCACTGCAACTTGCAGAACAAGGTTATCAGATTGCACTTTTCGACAAAGGCACTCGCCAAGGCGAACACGCCGCCGCCTATGTTGCCGCCGCCATGCTCGCGCCTGCGGCGGAAGCGGTCGAAGCCACGCCCGAAGTGGTCAGGCTGGGCAGGCAGAGCATCCCGCTTTGGCGCGGCATCCGATGCCGTCTGAACACGCACACGATGATGCAGGAAAACGGCAGCCTGATTGTGTGGCACGGACAGGACAAACCTTTATCCAGCGAGTTCGTCCGCCATCTCAAACGCGGCGGCGTAGCGGATGACGAAATCGTCCGTTGGCGCGCCGACGACATCGCCAAACACGAACCGCAACTCGGCAGACGTTTTTCAGACGGCATCTACCTGCCGACCGAAGGTCAGCTCGACGGGCGGCAAATATTGTCTGCACTTGCCGACGCTTTGGACGAACTGAACGTCCCTTGCCATTGGGAACACGAATGCGCCCCCGAAGACCTGCAAGCCCAATACGACTGGCTGATCGACTGCCGCGGCTACGGCGCAAAAACCGCGTGGAACCAATCCCCCGAACACACCAGCACCTTGCGCGGCATACGCGGCGAAGTGGCGCGGGTTTATACGCCCGAAATCACGCTCAACCGCCCCGTGCGCCTGCTCCATCCGCGCTATCCGCTCTACATCGCCCCGAAAGAAAACCACGTCTTCGTCATCGGCGCGACCCAAATCGAAAGCGAAAGCCAAGCTCCCGCCAGCGTGCGTTCAGGGTTGGAACTCTTGTCCGCACTCTATGCCGTCCACCCCGCTTTTGGCGAAGCCGACATCCTCGAAATCGCCACCGGCCTGCGCCCCACGCTCAATCACCACAACCCCGAAATCCGTTACAGCCGCGAACGCCGCCTGCTTGAAATCAACGGCCTTTTCCGCCACGGTTTCATGATCTCCCCCACCGTAACCGCCGCCGCCGTCAGATTGGCAGTGGCACTGTTTGACGGAAAAGACGCACCCGAACGTGATGAAGAAAGCGGCTTAGCGTATATCCGAAGACAAGATTAAAGCCGTCTGAAAGGACACCCTATGACCTCCCCCCCCTTGAAATCCCCGCTCAAATTCTACGCCGTCGTTCCCACCGCCGATTGGGTGGAGCGCATGGTCAAAGCAGGTGCCGACACGGTGCAACTGCGCTGCAAGACCCTGCACGGCGATGAATTGAAACGCGAAATCGCCCATTGCGTCGCCGCCTGTCAGGGCAGCCGTACGCAGCTTTTCATCAATGACCACTGGCGCGAAGCGATAGAAGCAGGCGCATACGGCGTGCATCTCGGGCAGGAAGATATGGACACCGCCGACCTTGCCGCCATCGCCGCCGCCGGTTTGCGCTTGGGTTTGAGTACGCACTCCGTCGCCGAACTCGACCGCGCCCTGTCCGTACACCCCAGCTACGTCGCCAGCGGCGCGATTTTCCCGACCACGACCAAGCAAATGCCCACCGCCCCGCAAGGCTTGGACAAACTGCGCGAATATGTGAAACAGGCAGGCGGCACGCCCGTCGTCGCTATTGGCGGCATCGATTTGAACAATGCTGAAGAGGTATTGGCAACCGGCGTTTCCTCACTCGCCGTCGTCCGTGCCGTGACCGAAGCGGCAAATCCCGAAGCGGTGGTTAAAGCGTTTCAGGCTTTGTGGAATAAAAATAAATAAGATCGTCTGAAAATAATAAAGTCTAAAACCAGACGTACCAGATAATATATTTACAGAGGAATTTATTTTTTATTTTATTCATTTTTATCATATTTTAAAATTTTAAAAAGATACATAAGGAGCAATTTGATAACAATGAAACCAAGAGAGTTATGTGAAAAAGCATGGCAAGAAATAGCAAGCAAATTTCCTGATTTTAAGATAATTTCTAAAGGGCAGAAATTAAAGAGAGTATCTAAAAACAGGGATATTACATTTGAAATCTATTTTCAGGCTGATAGGCACAATTATCAATGTAGCGTGCAATTTATTCCACATATCGCCATTTACTCAAAAGATATGAAAAAGGCAAATATCAATAATGGTTTTATATATGGCGGAGAGTTGGGGAGCTTGATAAATAGAAAACCTTGGATTTGGTGGCAGTTAGCAGGAGCAAGCTATAAATATACGGTAGAGGATGTTAGCAAACTCATAAGGGAGCATATAATACCGTTATTTGACGACTTTGAGGACACAGAAACCAATATTGAAAAAATTATAAATGAGGATATGAATGACTATAATTTATTGTATTACATCTATTATTTTAGCGGAAAAGCTAAGGCGCAGCAGTATTTTAATAAAATAATCAAAAAAGACAAATTAAGAAAAAAGTATATTGGTTTTTATAATTCTTTGAATGAATTACCAAAGGAAAGCATTTCATTAGACATATGTGAATTTAATGGAGATATTATGATTAAATTTGCCTATATTAATGGGATTGAAATAGAAAAATAATAAATAATTGAACATAAAAATATTAATGGACACAAATGTTGCAGGTTCGCTTGCAACCCAACATTTACAAAGGTCGTCTGAAAACCTCTATAAACACCGAAATATCGAGAAACCATGAACATCATCTTAAACGGCGAACCCGCCGAACTCCACGGCACGACCGTTGCCGACCTCATCGCCCAAACCGCGCCGCAACAGCCCTTTGCCGTGGCGGTCAACACCGTTTTCGTCCCCAAAGGCGCGTATGCGGAAACGGTTTTGAACGAAAACGACAAAGTCGATATCGTGCGGCCGGTGGTCGGCGGCTGAATGCCGTCTGAAACCCCAAAGGCACGCCGCCGGCTTTCAGACGGCATCGTATCCCAAACATATCAAGGAATTTTTATGCTCACCCTATACGGAGAAACTTTCCCCTCGCGGCTGCTGCTCGGTACGGCTGCCTACCCGACCCCCGAAATCCTCAAACAATCCATCCAAACCGCCCAGCCTGCGATGATTACCGTCTCGCTGCGCCGCGCGGGAAGCGGTGGGGAGGCACACGGTCAGGGGTTTTGGTCGCTATTGGAAGAAAGCGGTATCCCGATGCTGCCGAACACAGCAGGCTGCCAAAGCGTGCAGGAAGCGGTTACGACGGCGCAGATGGCGCGCGAAGTGTTTGAAACCGATTGGATTAAGCTCGAACTCATCGGCGACGACGACACCTTGCAGCCGGATGTGTTCCAACTTGTCGAAGCGGCGGAAATCCTGATTAAAGACGGCTTCAAAGTGCTGCCTTATTGCACCGAAGACCTGATTGCCTGCCGCCGCCTGCTCGACGCAGGCTGTCAGGCGTTGATGCCGTGGGCGGCCCCGATCGGCACGGGTTTGGGCGCGGTTCACGCCTACGCGTTGAACGTCCTGCGCGAACGCCTGCCCGACACGCCGCTGATTATCGACGCGGGCTTAGGTTTGCCCTCACAGGCGGCACAAGTGATGGAATGGGGCTTTGACGGCGTGCTTTTGAACACCGCCGTTTCCCGCAGCGGCGATCCGGTCAATATGGCGCGCGCTTTTGCACTCGCCGTCGAATCCGGACGACTGGCATTTGAAGCCGAACCGGTCGAGGCTCGCACCAAAGCGCAAGCCAGTACGCCGACAGTCGGACAACCGTTTTGGCATTCGGCGGAATATTGAATTGAAAAGAGCAGCGAAATGCCGTCTGAAATGTGTTCAGACGGCATTTGTGTTTTCAGGATACCGATAAACCAAACCCTGTTTGCGGCTCACTTGCGGTAAAGGCATACGATAAGTAAACCTTGATATCCCAGCGTGAACCTTTATCAGGAAACGGGTGCATAAAATATATTGGACATCGTGTGCGCACCCTTTACAAAATATTTAATCTCTTTATTTTCATAATATTACAAAAAATATGTGTTTATTTTTGATTTTTTATTGATAATTATTATTATTAGCGTATAATTAAAACTACTCGGAAGTCGTCAATTCCGAACCATTAAACACTGTATTCCCTCATCATTCACTTTCACACTTGGAGTCGGCATATACGAGACATACATTCCCTTTTTATATATCAGATACTCAAAACCGAAATGCCAAACCCACCTTCGCGGTGGGTTTGGCATTTATTGTCCGGCTTTCGCGCCTATTTGCAAGACTTGAGGTTCAGTTTGCCGTATGGGGACGTGATTTTACGGATTTCGTCCGCATCGGCGGCATTCACGCCGGTAAACAAAACCGTCATACGCGACACGCTCAAAGAATCGTCCTGCCGGCCGGTTTCCGCCGCGCGTTCGACAATATACGCCCCGCCGAATCCTGCGCCGGCAAGCCGGTTTTGCAGGGCTTGGGCGTTTTCCCGGCTGTTGCCGACACCCAAACTCAATGCGCCGTCAAACGGTATGGGGTTGAAACCTTTGGCAGACAGCTCCGCCGCCTGTTCTTCGGCATTGCCGGAAACGGGCAGGACGACGCGGTAGGTTTTGTCGGCAGGTTTGGCTTTGGCGGTACGTTTTTCAACGCTCCTGCTGGCAACGTGCGACCATTTGCCCAAAAGCCCTTTGATGCGGTGGTAGTCGTCTTCGTCCATCGTGAGGCTTGCCTGCGCGGCGCATAAGGCATCCGCCGTACTGTTTTCACGTTCCGCCTGCGCCTTTTCGGCGGCGAGTTTTTCGCGGCGGGCTTTTTCTTCACGCTGTTTTTTCTCCCTCAGTTTTTTCTGTTCCGCTTCTTTTTTCAAGCGCAACTGCTCGTCCTGCTCTTCGGTCAGGATGTCGCCCGGTTTGAGCAGTGCCGCCGTATCCTCCACGGATGCCGCCGCATTGCCGACGGCGGGCGTTGCGGGGGGCGTGTTTTCGACGGCCCGGTTTTCCGGCACGCCGCCCGTCGCTTTAACGGCCAATTTATAACCCACCGTGCCGCCGAATACGGCAATATTGAGTACCACCAAAAGAGTGAAGAGCCATTTCATTAGAATTTCCTCAATGTTTGAAACCCCGCCCGCCCGGGCGGCAGTCTGTCGGGCGGCAGAATCCGGACGGATTCGGACGGATGCCGCCCCGTGTTGAAAAAAGGCATATTTTTTAAGCGTGTTCCGATTCCCCGCCTTCGGCGGCAATCAGGTTCAGCAGCCCGTGGATGACGAGGTTGTCCGCCACGCGCACGGTATTTTCCGCCGAAAATGCAGGCGGCATAGCTTCTGCGACTTTTGCCGCGCCGCCGCCGGTAATGATGACATCGACAGGCTTGTCCGCGCCGTTTTTTTCTTTCAGACGGCAGTGCATCATCATAACCGAACCGCAAACCGCGTCCATCATACCGCTTGCGATGGCGTTGCTTGTGGTGGTCGGGAAAGGGTAACGCTTGCCGGCGGGGCGGTTGAGGTTGGCGGTTCGGACGGCGAGCGATTCTTTCATCAGGTGGAAGCCGGGCATGATGGTTCCGCCGAGATAATGTCCGTCATCGGTAAGCGCGTCAACCGTTACCGCCGTGCCGCAACTGACGACGACGCAGGCGTTGCGGCTGAAGCGGCGGCTGCCCAAGGCGTTGAACCAGCGGTCGGAACCGTGTTCTTCGGGGTGGCGGTAATGGTTGCGTATGCCCAAAGCCTGTGCGGAAGACGGCAGCCACTCGATTTTTCGGGCGAGCTGTTCCCGCACTTGTGCCTTTTTGAATTCTCCGCACACGGCGCAACCGACGATGCGGACATTTCCATCAGCCTTTTCCGCCCACTCCGCGCCCAAAGGCGACAAATCGCGGTACGGCGCGCTGCCGACGGTTGCGAACGTGCCGTTTTCCACCCACGCCCACTTGAGCCGACTGTTGCCGCCATCCAACAGCAGAAAACGTTCCGAATCCCGCCGCTTCGGCACGGGAACCGGCCTGTCGTCGGGCCGCAGGCTGATTTCACCGCTGACGACCGTCTGTTCGCCCTCTGCCGTTTCCAAGTGCAGAACGCCTTGTCCGTCCACACCTTTAACCGTGCCTTCGCACACGGTTTCGCCGTCGCGCAACAGCAATACCGCCTTGCCGTGGTCGCGGTTGGCAGCCTGATATTCCGCCACAAAAGGCGCAAATCCATCCCGCGCATATTGCACCAACACCGCGTCCAGTTCCGCCAACAACGTTTCCAGCAGCACGGCGGCATCGGCATTGCCCCGCCGCGATGCCGTCTGAAACAACGATTGCACCGACGCGGCGTTTTCCACTTCCTTGGGCAGCACGAAATTGATGCCGATACCGACGACGGCAACCGTTTTGCCGCCCGCCCTGACCGTTTCAATCAGAATGCCGCCCAATTTGTCCCGCCCGACGACCAAATCGTTTGGCCACTTGATTTGCGTTTCCAAACCCAAACGCCCCAAAGCACGCCGACACGCCACTGCCGCAGCAGGCGACAGCGAACCCAATTCATACTGCGGCCGGTCAAACACCCAGCCGAAACTGAACATCAGACACTCGCCCAAACGGTGCGACCACTTCCTCCCCTGCCGCCCCCTGCCCTTGCTTTGCAGGTGGGCTACGCATACGGTTTTATGCGCCTTGTCCGGCGCAATCCGCACCAATTCCAGTATCTCGTCATTGCTGGACGCGCACTCGTGTTTCAATGCCGTCTGAAAACCCGACCTTTCCCCCAACGCGCGCAAACCTTCGGCATCGAAAACCGCCAAAGGGCGCACCAGCCGCCAATAGCCGTCATGTTGGCGCAACAGCCCCCGTATATGCGCCGGCATCTGCTGCCAAAAACCGTTGAGCTGCTGCGGCTTCATGTCCGCCACACGCGCCAGTTGCGAGACGTGTTGCGGCAAACCGTCGGCAAGCTCCGCCAACACCCGCCAGTGCGAAGGCTTCAAAACCGTCATTTTCCGCCCTCTGCCGCACGGATTTTTGCCAAAGTCTTCGTCGTCGAAGTCTGGTGCAGAAACGGAATTGAAAACACCTGACCGCCGCGCGCCAGCGTTTCTGCCGCACCGACAATCTTATCCACGGCCCAATCTCCGCCCTTGACCAAAATCTCAGGTTTGACCGTCTCAATCAACGCCGCCGGCGTATCCTCGTCAAACCAAGTAACCAAATCCACACTTTCCAACGCGGCGGCAACGGCGGCACGGTTCTCCAAAGGATTAATCGGGCGGTCGCCGCCCTTGCCCAAACGCCGCACCGAAGCATCGGTATTCAACGCCAGTACCAACGCCGCCCCTGCCGAACGCGCCTGCGCCAGATAAGTAACATGACCGCGATGAAGGATGTCGAAACAGCCGTTGGTAAACACCAGCGGGCGCGGCAACAACGCCAAACGCGCCGCCAACGCCTCGGGCGGACAGATTTTCGATTCAAAATCAGGAAC
The DNA here is from genome assembly GCF_962707005.1 of Neisseria basseii. Lineage (NCBI taxonomy): Bacteria > Pseudomonadati > Pseudomonadota > Betaproteobacteria > Neisseriales > Neisseriaceae > Neisseria > Neisseria basseii. Next base: position 16,907 of record NZ_CAUIXH010000014.1, read on the forward strand.
AGACCAATGGCCAACCATCAAAGCCTCCGACAGAAACCATAAAAGACAGAAAACCTACATGATACAGAAGCATATACGAAAGGCAAAGCTGAAGGCGCACATGCCCCATCTAAAATACCCTTTCCCCACAGGGAAAACAGCTTCAGACGGCATATCCGCCGCACCAATATGACTGATGCAAATAATGAGCACAAATAGAAAAAGACCTGTACCAAAAAGTACAGGTCTTTATCTGGGGTGGCTGATGGGGCTCGAACCCACGACAACCGGAATCACAATCCGGGGCTCTACCAACTGAGCTACAGCCACCATAAAAACGGTTTTCAATCAAATTCTTGGCACGCCCGACAGGAATCGAACCTGTAACCCCCGACTTAGAAGGTCGGTGCTCTATCCGGTTGAGCTACGGGCGCTCATGCCGATTCGTGCTGATTGATTGGTCGGGGCGGTGGGATTCGAACTCACGACCCTCTGCTCCCAAAGCAGATGCGCTAACCGGGCTGCGCTACGCCCCGACTTGAAGAAGCGAACTATACAGTTCAGGGAAAGATGCGTCAACATTTATTTTCAAAACACCAAGATGAAAAATATAGTTTTTTGATTTGAAAAAATATTTAATCCGTCCAAACAGCCGTATTTTATTTCAGGACAAATTTATTTTCGGCATCCTGCTGTAAAAATATACGGAAAATGCGATAATTTTCAGCATTTTCTACCTGTTTAACAAAAGGACGGATATGTCGGCACAACTGATCAACGGTAAAGAAGTTTCGCAAAAACGCCTGCAGGCGGTTGCCGAAGCGGTGGCGCAACGCCAACAGAACAATCTGCACACGCCTTGCCTGGCCGTGGTTTTGGTCGAAGGCGACCCTGCCAGCGCGGTTTATGTCCGCAACAAGAAAACCGCCTGCCAAAAATGTGGCATCAAATCACTGTCTTACGAGCTGCCCGAATCAACATCGCAGGAAGAACTGCTGGCACTGGTCGACCGCCTGAACGCCGATTCCGAAGTGGACGGTATTCTGGTTCAGCTTCCACTGCCGAAGCACCTCGACAGCCAGGCGGTTTTGGAACGTATTTCGCCGGATAAGGACGTGGACGGCTTCCATCCTTACAATGTGGGCAGGCTGGCGGTCAAAATGCCGCTGATGCGCCCGTGTACGCCTAAGGGCGTGATGACGCTTTTGGAGGCTTACGGCATTGATCCGAAGGGGAAAAAAGCGGTCGTGGTCGGCGCGTCGAATATTGTCGGCCGCCCGCAGGCTTTGGAACTGCTGCTGGCGCGCGCAACGGTAACAATCTGCCACAGTGCAACCGAAAATCTTGCCGATGAAGTTGCCGGGGCCGATATTTTGGTGGTCGGCGTGGGCATTCCGAACTTTGTCAAAGGCGGGTGGATCAAACCCGGCGCGGTGGTGATCGATGTGGGCATCAACCGTTTGGACGACGGCAGCCTGTGCGGCGACGTGGAATTTGAAACGGCAAAAGAACGGGCGGCAATGATTACGCCCGTTCCCGGCGGCGTGGGTCCGATGACGATTGCCACATTGATGGAAAACACTTTGCACGCGGCTTCGCTGCACGATGCTTGAGCGGTTCTGAAGATAAAAATGCCGTCTGAAAGGCTTTCAGACGGCATTTTGCCGCGTCCGTTTATTTGGGCAGCTTGACGACAACCGTATCCGCCAGTATGTCGTAAAGCGTGCGGCGGTCGCGTTTGACCATAAAGAGCAGGACAAAGTTGGCAAGGAATGCCAGCAGATTGATGGCGTTTTCCCCGTTGTCACCTACTGCAAGACCGATAACGGCGGCAATAATGGCAACCAAAACCGACCACGCGATTTCACGTACCAAAACCGTACCGACAAAACCGGGATTGCGGCCGTCGGTTTTCAACACGCGGATTCTCATGATTTTCTTACCCAATGACTGCCCGTCCCGACTCATATAGTAGATTTGAACGACGGTATAAACCAAAATGCCCGCCAGTCCGACCCAAAAGGAAGTCATACCCAAAAGCAGCCCGAATATTTCTTCGCTGCTGACAATCCTGCCTTCATTCTTGATGGCGAAGACAATCAGACCGGCAAACGGCACCAGCAGAATCAAAAAGGTAAACAATTGGTTCAGCAGCGCGGCAAGTATCCGGTCGCCTGCGCCGGCAATTCCGACTTCAATTTCCTGCCCGTTGCGGTTGTCGGATACCGCGTCGGTGTAATCGTTTTTTTCTTCCATATCCGTTCCTGATAATCGTTCTTAAACAGATGGCATTCTACCGCCCTGCTGCTGCAAACGCCAATCCCAAAAAGAAAATTCGATAAAGAACTTTACATTTTCCCAATACGGCGTTAAAACGCTTCCTTTACGCCATACATAATTTTATTAACGATTTTTCCTCAAGGAGCAACACAATGAAAGTAGGTTTCGTCGGCTGGCGCGGTATGGTCGGTTCGGTTTTGATGCAGCGTATGAAAGAAGAAAACGACTTCGCCCACATTCCCGAAGCGTTTTTCTTTACCACTTCCAACGTCGGCGGCGCGGCACCCGATTTCGGTCAGGCGGCTAAAACGTTATTGGACGCGAACAACGTTGCCGAGCTGGCAAAAATGGACATCATCGTCACCTGCCAAGGCGGCGATTACACCAAATCCGTGTTCCAAGCCCTGCGCGACAGCGGCTGGAACGGCTACTGGATTGACGCGGCTTCTTCCCTGCGTATGAAAGACGACGCGATTATCGTCCTCGACCCCGTCAACCGCAACGTCATCGACAACGGTTTGAAAAACGGCGTGAAAAACTACATCGGCGGCAACTGCACCGTTTCCCTGATGCTGATGGCTTTGGGTGGCCTGTTCCAAAACGATTTGGTCGAATGGGCGACCAGCATGACCTATCAAGCCGCTTCCGGCGCGGGTGCGAAAAACATGCGCGAACTCATCAGCGGCATGGGCGCGATTCACGCCCAAGTGGCGGACGAGCTTGCCGATCCTTCCAGCGCGATTCTCGACATCGACCGCAAAGTGTCCGATTTCCTGCGCAGCGAAGACTATCCGAAAGCCAACTTCGGCGTACCGCTCGCCGGCAGCCTGATTCCGTGGATTGACGTGGATTTGGGCAACGGCCAGTCCAAAGAAGAATGGAAGGGCGGCGTGGAAACCAACAAAATCCTCGGCCGCAGCGACAATCCGACCGTAATCGACGGCTTGTGCGTGCGCATCGGCTCTATGCGCTGCCACAGCCAAGCCATTACCCTGAAGCTGAAAAAAGACCTGCCTGTTTCTGAAATCGAAGCCATCTTGGCAGGCGCGAACGACTGGGTGAAAGTCATCCCCAACGAAAAAGAAGCCAGCATCCACGAGCTGACGCCTGCCAAAGTTACCGGCACGCTGTCTGTTCCCGTCGGCCGTATCCGCAAACTGGAGATGGGCGGCGAATATATCAGCGCGTTCACTGTCGGCGACCAACTTTTGTGGGGCGCGGCCGAACCGTTGCGCCGCGTGTTGCGCATCGTGTTGGGCAGCCTGTAAGCCCTGTTTGAATGGAAATGCCGTCTGAAACCTGTTTCAGACGGCATTTTCCTTGCAACCCCAATTGGACGAAATCCCGATAAGGCAAGCGTTCACGCCAGCAACATTTCCTGCATCAGCTTCATACCCCACTGCCAGCCGCCGAGCATACCGTTCAAACTGCCCGAATGCGGGGAAACCAACAGGCGCGCGTTCCACAAATCTGCCTGTTTTTGCGCCCAACCGTGCGGCACGCCGCCGTGTTCGGCAACCACCAATGCGGCACGGCAGGGACAGCGGACGCGTTGGAAAGTGTGTTCCGCATCGTCGGGAAAAACATCGGGACGCGGCGATACGAGAATGATACCGGCAAGTTTCTTCTGCGTCAGGATGTCGGCGCGATACAGCCACGCCAAAAATGCAGCCGCACCCGCTCCGTGTGCGACAATGGCGACGTGTTTGCCGCGTATGCGTTCAAATGCCGTCTGAAGCCCTGCCTGCCATTCCCCTATGCTTTGACCGGCCGATGCTTCGGACATCTGCACGACGGGATAACTGACCGCCCAACGGTCTATCCACATCTGATCCTCTCCGGCATCGCGTATCAGCCAAAGCGTCAAATCTTCGAGTTCAAAACCCTGCATACCGCCCCGCCTATTTCAGCAGGTCCCGGAGGGTAAAGGCGATGAGCAGCGAAGCGGGTACGCTCAATATGGCGCAGACGGTCAGGCAGACAAAAATATTCACCACCCGCCGCCAGCCTTTCCAACCCAAACATTTGGACGCAATCAGCAGGCAGGGCAGGCAGATCAGCAGCCATACCAACGCCCATATCGGGTTTGCCTTGGTCGGCGCAAGCCAGCCCTGCATCCGCGCCAGCATAAATATCGCCCACACCAACATGGGCAGGATAAACGCAGCGACAACCCATGCCGCGCCTATTCCCGTGTTTCCGTCCACATTCCAATCATATTTACCCAAAACTTTATTCGGCAGCATAGTCATACTCCACGACCAGCGGCGCATGGTCGGAAAATTTTTCGTCTTTATAAACGTGTGCGGACACGGCTTTGGCGGCAAGTTCGGGCGTAACCATCTGATAATCGATGCGCCACCCGACATCTTTCGCATACGCCTGCCCGCGGTTGCTCCACCATGTATAACCCGGATTATCGGGATAGAGCGTACGCCACATATCCGTCCAGCCCAGCGTATGGATAACCTTGCCTATCCACTCGCGCTCTTCGGGCAGGAAGCCCGAATTTTTCTGATTGCCTTTCCAGTTTTTCAGGTCGATGTTTTGGTGGGCGATGTTCCAGTCGCCGCAAACGACAATGTCGCGTCCTTCGTTTTTCATCGCTTCGAGCATAGGGTAAAACGCATCGAGGAAACGGTATTTCACCTGCTGGCGTTCTTCCGCGCTGCTGCCGCTGGGCAAATAAAGCGAAATAACGCTCAACCTGCCGAAATCGCAACGCACAAACCGCCCTTCCCTGTCGAATTCTTCAATGCCCATACCGATTTGCACGTTGTCGGGTTTGCGTTTGCTGTACACCGCCACACCGCTGTAACCGCGCTTCTCGGCGCAATGCCAATGGCCGTGCATACCGTGCGGATTTTTCATATCGGCAGACAAATCTGCTTCCTGCGCTTTGAGTTCCTGCACGCAGACAATGTCCGCGCCCGATGCGGCGATGTATTCGTAAAATCCCTTTTTGTAAGCGGAGCGGATGCCGTTGACGTTGGCGGAAATGATTTTAAGCATAATAAAAATAAGTTCTCACAATGTTCCCATACACAAAGCGGCATCCGGTGCGCCGCCCGGCATTTCCCATTCGGCCCTGCCTGCTGAAAACGGCGGGGCTTCAAGCGGGAAATGCCGTCTGAAAACGGAAAAAGGGCAAAAGGCGGTACTTTTGCCCTTTCCGATACGGTTCAACCGCGCCGCCAAGTCGTGCCGCCGGCGTTGTCTTCCAGAATGATTTTGTGTTCGTTCAGAAGGTCGCGGATACGGTCGGACTCTGCCCAGTTTTTATCCGCGCGCGCCTGTTTGCGGCGGGTGATCAAGTCTTCGATTTCTTCGTTGGAGAGGCCGTCTGAAACCGCGCCGCCTTGCAGGAACTCGGTCGGATCGCGTTGCAACAGGCCGATAATGCCGCCCAAGGCTTTCAGGCAGCCGGCAAGGTGTGCATCATTGGTTTTGTTCACTTCGCCTGCCAGTTCAAACAACACGGCAACGGCTTCGACCGTACCGAAATCGTCGTTCATGGCGGCGTAGAAACGGCGGGTGTAGTCGTTGGCGTTTTCGGACAAATCAAACTCAGCCGCCGGCGTGTTTTTCAAGGTGGTGTACAGGCGTGTCAGTGCGCCTTTTGCGTCGTCCAGATGCGCGTCGGAGTAATTCAGCGGGCTGCGGTAGTGGGCGCGCAGGATGAAGAAGCGCACGACTTCGGGGTCGTATTGTTTCAACACTTCGCGGATGGTGAAGAAGTTGCCCAACGATTTGGACATTTTTTCGCCGTCCACGCGGATAAAGCCGTTGTGCAGCCAATATTTGACGTGGCTGGCGATGCTTTGCCCGTGGTGGGTTTGCGCGTGACGATGACCGCAGGTATGCCCCGTCGCGCCGACGCTTTGGGCAATTTCGTTTTCGTGGTGCGGAAACTGCAAATCCGCGCCGCCGCCGTGAATGTCGAACGTATCGCCGAACAGGTTTTCGCTCATCGCGGAACATTCGATGTGCCAACCCGGACGGCCGTTGCCCCAAGGGCTTTCCCACGCCGGCTCGTCTGCTTTCGCCGCTTTCCACAACACAAAATCCAGCGGATCGCGTTTAAAACCGTCCACTTCCACACGTTCGCCCGCGCGCAGGTCGTCCAACGATTTGCCCGACAATTGGCCGTAAGCCGAAAACTCGCGCACGGCATAGTAAACGTCGCCGTTGGCGGCAGGATATGCCTTGCCGTTTTGAATCAGGGTTTCAATCATCGCAATCATTTGCGGGATATTTTCCGTCGCTTTCGGCTCGATGTCGGGACGCAATACGCCCAGAGCATCGGCATCTTCGTGCATAGCCTGAATGAAACGCGCGGTCAGTTCGCCGATGGTTTCGCCGTTTTCAGCCGCGCGCGCGATGATTTTGTCGTCGATGTCGGTAATGTTGCGCACATAAGTGAGCGGATAACCGCACTCGCGCAGCCAACGGGCAATCATGTCGAACACAACCATCACGCGGGCATGGCCCAAGTGGCAATAGTCGTAAACGGTCATACCGCAAACGTACATACGCACGTTTTCAGGGTCGATGGGGGCGAAGGGTTCTTTTTGGCGGGTAAGGGTGTTGTAGATGGTGGTCATATAAATAATATTAGCTTAGGAAGTTTATAAAATGATGACTTCAGAATACAAAGAAGGAATTAAAGAAGGTTTTATTCTGAACTTTGTTCCATGGTTGTGGCCAGTCCGAGCATCAAAATCAACATAGACATGACCATCTTCGATAGCTTGAATAAACTTTTCTTTTGACAACTCTTTCAACATAAAAATGTCTTGATAATGAAAATACTCTTCCCCGTTTGCTCTTTTTCTTGCAGCTTGAATGTAAAAGCAATTATGCAACTTAGTACCAGCCTTATGAAATAAGTCATTAAAACCCCAGTAAGGTTGAGGAGATAACTCATTTAATCCTATTTTTTCATTTACATATTGTTTCCATAAAATATTTTCCTCTGTAATGAACTGTTGATTGAAAGAGACTTCAACCTTTTCTTCGTCTCTATTTACATGGACTTTAAAACCACGATTTGAATAATTTTTTGCATTAATCGTTTGTCTGAAACTTTTTTCTGTATTTGGGTATTTTTCCCCAGCATTTTTATGTGGCCAACCATAGTTAGGTAACAATAAATTAGGTACCAGTTTTAAGGAAGTGGGGGAAGGCTCCATATGAAATAATGTCAATAATGAGGAACTATCTTTTCTTTGCGCCTTAAGTTCCCATTCAGCAGCATTAGGTATAGGTAAATTATTTTCTTCAATACCTAATAAATCTTCTAAGGTATTTCCTACGGAACCATCATTACCAGGGCGAGCACTTTTTACCCAATTTAAATCTCTAATTTCTTTCAGAGCAGCAATCAAAGTCTCTTTAGTATAAATTTTCATAATAATTTTGGTTCCCTCAAAGTTTCATTTAGTCGTTCTTGAGCTAATGCAATGTATTCAGCTGAAATTTCAATCCCAATAAACTCACGATATAATTTTTTTGCAGCAATAGCTGTTGTGCCACTACCCATAAAAGGATCTAAAATGACTTTAGCATTTGTACTGCTAATTATTCTCTCTATCAGTGCTACAGGAAAAGGGGCAGGATGAGGATTTTTCATTTCTTGGGTAAATTCCCACACATCTCCATATTTATTAGCACCCGGGCAGAGGGAAAATTTCGGTTTACAAATCATATAGATTACTTCATATGTAGGAAGGAAATATCCTTTATTGAAATTAATTCCCCCTTTTCTACGCCAAATAATAATTTGTCTTACAGGAAAACCAGAGACAATATCATGTCTATCTTGTAATAATCCCCCCTGAACTCTCCATTTATGATTATAGAAAATAGCCCCATCATCTTTAAGTAGTCGATACATTTCAGACAGACAGTTTCGTTGCCACTCCACATATTCATGATGAGGCATACAATCATTATGGTCAGAATACCCATTAATTAAGCTAGCGTTTTTCCACTTTCCACCTCGACCATCTTTCATTCCATTTCCAGTAGAATTTTTTAAATTATAAGGCGGTGATGTAACAATCAGATCGATAGATCCCGAGGGTATTGATTTCATAATCTCTAAAGAATCACCTTTAAGAAACTTGTTACGAAATTCTGCCAGAGTGTCTTTTTCCAAATTTAAATTCTTCATTTCAAAATTATTAATATTTACAAGGTATTTAATTTAATCATGACATATTCAGTAATAACTAAATTTTTAGATGACCTTTAACCCTATCCAAAGGTTGCCTGACGTTTTTACTTCGACTGAAATAGGCCGGTTGTTTGACATGGCCTACTGTTCTTTGATTACCGGAAGGATGATATTCGATCAGATTGCCTTCGTTATCGACTACCGTGATTACGGCGTATTTCCGTTTTTCTGCCAGCCATGCCTGATACAAAATTTTAAGCATGGCTTGCTTTTTCGCCAATTCGGTACTTTGTTTATCAGAAATCATGCTCTTCCTTGCTTTTTATTCCTGTATTCGGACAGTCCTATATTATATTAAAAAAGCCGTCTGAAATTTTTTACTCCGGCTTAAACACGCCAGTATCCGTTTTAGGCTGCTGCTCGGCAATTCCGGCTTTTGCCGCCGCTTTCTCCGCTTCTGCTTTCTCCGCTTCCAAGCGTTTTTTCTCGGTCAGGTATTGGTTGATTTGGTGTACCAATTCCTGCGTGCCTTGGTGGGTCAGCGCGCTGATTTGGAACAGGCGCGGTGTTTCCATATCGAATTGGAAGCGGTCGTCTGGTTTCGGGTAGTCCCAGCCGATGGCTTTGAGGAAGGCGGCTGTTCGCGCCCGAGCTTCTTCTTCATCGAGCATGTCGAGTTTGTTCAGCACCAGCCAGCGCGGTTTGCCGTAAAGTTCTTCGTCGTATTTGCGCAATTCGTTGATGATGGCGAGGGCTTCTTCGGCGGGGTTGGCGGTTTCATCGAAGGGTGCCAAATCGACAACGTGCAGCAATAATCCTGTGCGTGATAAGTGTTTGAGGAAACGATGGCCGAGGCCTGCGCCTTCTGCCGCGCCTTCAATCAAGCCGGGGATGTCGGCCATGACAAAGCTGTGGTTTTCGTCGATGCGGACCACGCCCAAGTTCGGATGCAGGGTGGTGAAGGGGTAGTTGGCGATTTTAGGGCGTGCGGCAGAGACGGCGGTAATCAGGGTGGATTTACCGGCGTTGGGCATGCCTAACAAGCCAACATCGGCGAGGACTTTAAGCTCGAGTTGCAGGGAACGGGTTTCGCCTTCTTCGCCAGGCGTGGATTGTTTCGGGGCGCGGTTGACGGAGGATTTGAAGTGGATGTTGCCCAATCCGCCTTTACCGCCCTTGGCTAGGCAGACGCGCTGTCCGTGGTAGGTGAGATCGGCGACGATTTCATCGGTATCGAGGTCGCGGATGAGGGTGCCGACGGGCATTTTGAGGACGATGTCGTCCGCACCTGCGCCGTAACGGTCGGAACCGTGGCCTTTTTCGCCGTTTTTGGCTTGGTAGCGTTTGACGAAGCGGTATTCGACGAGGGTGTTGGTATTTTCGTCGGCTTCTGCCCAGACGCTGCCGCCTTTGCCGCCGTCGCCGCCGTCCGGGCCGCCGCGCGGTACGAATTTCTCGCGGCGGAAACTGGTTGCGCCATTACCGCCTTTGCCTGCGGCGACTTCGATTTTTGCTTCGTCGATGAATTTCATTCAATGCTCTTGTTTGTTGGTTTCAAATAAGGTTTCAGACGGCATAGCGTGTGTTTTGATGCCGTCTGAACAGAATTTCGGACGCTATTATAAGGGATAAGCGGTATTTCAATATACCGCGGAGAAACTATTTGTTCTGCCCATCTTAATGAATTTTTAAGCAAATCTTCACTCTGCAAACAAAACATGACCGACTTCTTTGGTACAATCGCGCCCTTTTGATATTCCAATCCGACGGAACATCTTCTCAACCCATTATATATAATAAGGATTTTTATGAATACAAACCAACCTGCCGTTTACGACCCGTTGACACGTGCGCTGCACTGGCTGACCGTTGCCGGTTTCATCGGCATTCTGACCACCATTGTCCTGTGGACGATTTACGAAGAGGCGGAATGGGCGGGCAGCCTGTTCGGCCTGCACAAATCTTTTGGTTTCCTCACGCTGACGGTGATTGCATTGCGCATCGTGTGGGCGGTTGCCAACCGCGCCAAGCGTCCGCAGAGCGACAGCAAGGTTGCGGCGGCAGGACACGGCATTCTGTATCTGCTCATGCTTGCTGTTCCCGTTATCGGCATGATCCGCCAATACGGCAGCGGCCGCGGCCCGTTGAAAGTGTTCGGCGTTGAAGTGATACAGGGTTCGCCGGAAAAAATCGAGTGGATGGCAAACTTGGGCAACACGTTCCACGGCAATTTGGGCTGGCTGCTGTTTGCCGCCGTCGCCGGACACGTCGCCATGGTCGTCGTCCACCGTGTTCAAGGCAAAGACGTGCTGTACCGCATGACGGGACGCGTACGCTGATTGCCTCCCTCTTACGATGCCGGCTTGTCCGGCACTATTTGTTTTTCCAAGACAGTGCCAGATCGTACAAAGCTTTTTTTCCCTCGCCCGTGATTTTGGCAGCAAGCTCGGCAGCCTGTTTGGTCGGCAGTTCGGCAGCAAGGATTTCCATCACATTTTGCGCGGACTCGGACAAGCCTTCGTGTTTTTCATCCTGCGCCGGATAAAGCACCAACACCATCTCGCCGCGCGATTGGTTGCCGTCCGCCGCCAATGCTGTCTGAATTTCCCCAACCGTGCCGCTTAAAAACGTTTCAAACGTTTTGGTGATTTCGCGCGCCAGTATTAATCGGCGTTCGGGGAACAATTCCACCATATCGGCAAGCGTCGCCCCGATGCGGTGCGGCGTTTCAAACATGACGATAGGAAACGCCGCCCGCACCCATTTGGCAAACAGTTTTCTACGTTCTCCCGATTTCGGCGGTACAAAACCGTTGAAATAAAAATCGGATTCCGCCACGCCAGCCACGCTCAAAGCCGCCATCACCGCGCTTGCGCCGACAACAGGGACAACTTTAAACCCAGCCTCGCGCACGCGGTCGGCAAGTTTCGCACCTGGGTCGCACACGGCCGGCGTACCCGCATCGGAAACCTGTGCCACAACCATGCCGTCTGAAAGATAGCCGACAATCTTGTCCGCCATCTGCCGTTCGTTGTGTTCGCGCACACTGACCAACCTGCCCTGAATGCCGTACGCGCTCAAAAGCTGCGCGGTAACGCGCGTATCTTCGGCACAGATGATGTCCGCCTTTTGCAATACCGCCAAAGCGCGCAGGGTAATGTCCGCCAAATTGCCGATGGGCGTGGCAACCACGTATAATGTCCCTCCGACGACGCTGTCGGAGGCTTTCTGCAAGTGTTTCTGAAACATAAAAAATGCCGTCTGAAAAACAGACATTATAAAGGTTAAACCGATTATGCGCTTAAACCACAAACAGGGTGCGGCAGGGGAAGATGCCGCGCTTGCCTTTCTCCAATCCCAAGGCTGCACGCTGCTTGCCCGCAACTGGCACTGCGCCTACGGCGAAATCGATTTAATCGTCAAAAACGGCGGCATGATTCTGTTTGTTGAAGTAAAATACCGCAAAAATCGGCAATTCGGCGGTGCCGCATACAGCATTTCGCCGTCCAAATTATTGAAACTGCAACGAAGTGTAGAGTATTATCTGCAACAGAACAGGTTGACAAACGTACCGTGCCGCCTCGATGTGGTACTTATCGAAGGAAGCCGCCCGCCCGAGTGGATAAAGAATATTACAGGTTGACGATATGACGACATTACAAGAACGCGTTGCCGCCCATTTTGCCGAAAGCATCCGCGCCAAGCAGGAAGCCGAAAAAGTATTGGTCGAGCCGACCGTACAAGCTGCCGAACTGATGCTGCAATGCCTGATGAACGACGGCAAAATCCTGGCCTGCGGAAACGGCGGTTCGGCTGCCGACGCGCAACACTTCGCCGCAGAAATGACCGGCCGTTTTGAAAAAGAGCGCATGGAATTGGCCGCCGTCGCGCTGACAACAGATACTTCCGCGCTGACAGCCATCGGCAACGACTACGGTTTCGACCACGTATTCAGCAAACAGATACGCGCCCTCGGACGCGCCGGCGACGTATTGGTCGGTATTTCCACCTCCGGCAATTCCGCCAACGTCATCGAAGCCATCAAAGCCGCACACGAACGCGATATGCACGTCATCGCCCTGACCGGCCGCGACGGCGGCAAAATCGCCGCGATGCTCAAAGACACCGACGTACTGCTCAACGTCCCCCATCCGCGCACCGCCCGCATTCAGGAAAACCACATTCTGCTGATACACGCCATGTGCGACTGTATCGACTCCGTACTGCTGGAAGGAATGTAACCCTTTTCAGACGGCATGGCGCAAAGCAATGCCGTCTGAAACGCCCAAGAAAGGAAGCCCCCGATGAAACTCAAACCGCACACCGTCCGCATCCTGACCGCCGCCATTTTCAGCCTTGCCCTTAGCGGCTGCGTCAGCGCAGTAATCGGAAGCGCTGCCGTCGGCGCGAAATCCGCTGTCGACCGCCGCACCACCGGCGCGCAAACCGACGACAACGTTATGGCGTTGCGTATCGAAACCACCGCCCGTTCCTACCTGCGCCAAAACAACCAAACCAAAGGCTACACGCCCCAAATCTCCGTCGTCGGCTACAACCGCCACCTGCTGCTGCTCGGACAAGTCGCCACCGAAGGCGAAAAACAGTTCGTCGGTCAGATTGCGCGTGCCGAACAGGCAGCCGAAGGCGTGTACAACTACATTACCGTCGCCTCCCTGCCGCGCACCGTCGGCGACATCGCCGGCGACACTTGGAACACGTCCAAAGTCCGTGCCACGCTGCTGGGCATCAGCCCCGCCACACAGGCGCGCGTCAAAATCGTTACCTACGGCAACGTAACCTACATCATGGGCATCCTTACCCCCGAAGAACAGGCTCTGGTTACCCAAAAAGTCAGCACCACCGTCGGCGTACAAAAAGTCATCACCCTCTACCAAAACTACGTCCAACGCTGATACCCATGCCGTCTGAACCGGCCTTCAGACGGCATTGTCCGACACCAAGCACAAGCAAAATGACAAAAAAACCGAACAAACCCTTCAGGCTGACCCCCAAACTCCTGATACACGCCGTATTGCTCATCTGTATCACCGCCATCGGCGCATTGGCAGTAGGCATCGTCAGCACATTCAACCCGAACGGCGACAAAACTCCCCAAACCGAACCGCAACACACCGACAGCCCCCGCGAAACCGAATTCTGGCTGCCAAACGGCGCAGTCGGACAAGGCGCAACCCGTCCCGAACCGGCTCCGTCCGAACCCGAAAGTGCGGACGGCGAAAACGAAAGCGGCGGCAAACCACCCCTTCCCGCCCCTGCCAAAAAAACCCGTTCCAAACCGCGCCCTTCGGATGCGGCCCGGGCAGCTGATTCGTTAACCGGCACTGGAACACAAGCTGAAAACACACTCAAAGAAACCCCCGTACTGCCCACAAACGTCCCCCGTCCCGAACCCCGAAAAGAAACACCCGAAAAACAGGCGCAGCCCAAAGAAACACCCAAAGAAAACCATACCAAACCGGACACCCCGAAAAACACGCCGGCCAAACCCCATAAAGAGATTCTCGACAACCTCTTCTGACCCGGCACGGCAGGCACACCCGCAATCCAAGGAAGCATTATGAACGGCATCATCATCAAAACCCCCGAAGAAATCGAAAAAATGCGCGAGCTGGGCAAACTCGTCGCCGAAGCCCTCGACTACATCGGACAATTCGTCAAACCCGGTGTAACCACCGACGAAATCGACAAACTCGTTTACGACTACCACGTCAACGTCCAAGGCGGCTACCCCGCCCCCCTCCACTACGGCAACCCGCCCTACCCCAAATCCTGCTGTACCTCCGTCAACCACGTCATCTGCCACGGCATTCCCGACGACAAGCCGCTCAAAGAAGGCGACATCATCAACATCGACCTGACCATCAAAAAAGACGGTTTCCACGGCGACTCCAGCCGTATGTTTACCGTCGGCAAAGTCTCCCCCATCGCCCAACGCCTGATCGACGTAACCCACGCCTCTATGATGGCGGGCATCGAAGCCGTCAAACCCGGCGCGACGCTGGGCGACGTAGGCTACGCCTGCCAACAGGTTGCCGAAAACGCCGGCTATTCCGTCGTACAGGAATTTTGCGGACACGGCATCGGACGCGGTTTCCACGAAGCCCCGCAAGTGTTGCACTACGGAAAAAAAGGACAGGGCCCCGTTCTAAAACCGGGTATGATTTTCACCGTCGAACCGATGATCAACCAAGGCAAACGCCACCTGCGTATCCTCAACGACGGCTGGACGGTCGTAACCAAAGACCGCTCCCTCTCCGCCCAATGGGAACACGAAGTTTTGGTTACCGAAACCGGCTACGAAATCCTCACCGTCAGCCCCGCCTCCGGCAAACCCTGAAGCCGAACGTATCCACCCCATAAAAACAAACAATGCCGTCTGAAAGAAACGGCAGATATAATGTACAATATAAAAACAAGCTTGACCCGGCACATTACAAAAACAAAACAAATCGGGATTTGCCCCGCAACCAGACAAACTTAAAGGAAGTTTTATGAAAATATTTGAAAATATAGAAGATGTTAAAGCCATCCGCAAAAAGACCGGGCTGAACCAGATAGACTTCTGGGGCAAGGTCGGCGTTACCCAGTCCGGAGGCTCGCGCTACGAAACCGGCCGCAAAATGCCCAAACCCGTACGCGAACTGCTCCGCCTCGTCCATATCGAATGCCTCGATTTGGCAAAAGTCAACAAAAAAGATATGGAAATCGCCGCCCTGTTGAAAAAACACCATCCCGACCTGTATGCCGAGTTGTCCAAACAGACCAAGGCCGAAAGAAAAAAACAAGGTTAAACCGCAACCTCCGGATGTCCGGAGGTTTTTCATTTCCGAAAAACGCAAACAATGCCGTCTGAAACACCGGACAGGCTGCCGTACCCCGCCTGCCGCCCCTGCCTCAAACCGCCGAACCGCCCGAACCTGCCTTTTTACAAACTTTATCCAATTTCCTGTTTATTTCAGGATACGCCGACATTAGAATGTCAAATAGCCCGAGACGGGCAAACTCCACATCTATCAAAAGGAATAAAAATGAAACTTCTGACCACCGCAATCCTGTCTTCCGCAATCGCGCTCAGCAGTATGGCTGCCGCCGCCGGTACGGACAACCCCACCGTTGCCAAAAAAACCGTCAGCTACGTCTGCCAGCAAGGTAAAAAAGTCAAAGTAACCTACGGCTTCAACAAACAGGGTCTGACCACATACGCTTCCGCCGTCATCAACGGCAAACGCGTGCAAATGCCTGTCAATTTGGACAAATCCGACAATGTGGAAACATTCTACGGCAAAGAAGGCGGTTATGTTTTGGGTACCGGCGTGATGGATGGCAAATCCTACCGCAAACAGCCCATTATGATTACCGCACCTGACAACCAAATCGTCTTCAAAGACTGTTCCCCACGTTAATCAGGCAACAAAAAACAGCGTTTTCAGAAATGAAAACGCTGTTTTTTTGACCCTCTCCCCATTACTCGCAAAGGGGAAAACGATTACCTGCCCCGTGTATCAAAACCTGCCCCGCCGGATGAAGGGCACAACCGGCAGGGGCGGCACCATATGGGGATACGGCTTTTCTTGAAAGATTCGGCTTAAATATCCAACACTTTCGCGGTATAGGCGATAATTTCATCCGCCCTTTCAGGGTTTTCGTTCAACTTGATGCCGTAACCCGGTACCAGCTCTTTCAGACGGCCTTCCCAAGACGGGGCGCGCTCGGGGAAGCATTGGTGCATCAGCCGGATCATCAGCGGCACGGCGGTCGATGCGCCCGGTGAGGCACCCAACAGTGCGGCAAGCGAGCCGTCGGCATGGGCGACAATCTCCGTACCAAACTGGAGCACGCCGCCTTTTTCGGAGTCTTTTTTAATGATTTGGACACGTTGCCCTGCGGTGATGAGTTCCCAGTCGTCGGGGTTTGCCTCGGGGTAGTATTCCAGCAGGGAGGCGAAGCGTTCTTCTTTGGTTTTACGCAATTCGCCCAGCAGGTATTTGGTCAGCGGCATATTCGCCCAGCCGGCGCGCAGCATAGGATAGAGGTTGTCCATATGGATGGACAGCGGCAAATCCATAAGCGAGCCTTGCTTGAGGAAGTTGGAACGGAAGCCTGCGTAAGGGCCGAACATAAGGTGGCGTTTGCCGTCCACGTTGCGTGTGTCGAGGTGCGGGACGGACATCGGCGGCGCGCCGACGGAAGCCTGCCCGTACACTTTGGCGTTGTGTTGTTCGGCGGTTTCGGGGTTGCTGTTGCGGAAGAACAGGCCGGACACGGGGAAGCCGCCGTAGCCTTTGCCTTCGGGGATGCCGGATTTTTGCAGCAGGGTCAGCGCGCCGCCGCCCGCGCCGAGGAAGAGGAAGCGGGTGCGGAGGGTGAGCTGCCCGTCGGGGTTGCGGGTATCGGCGGTTTTGAGCACCCACGCGCCGTCGGATTCGCGTTTGATGTCTTCGACGTGGCGGTTAAACTCGGTTTTTACGCCCTTACCCTGCAAATATTTCACCATCTGGCGCGTCAGCCGTCCGAAATCGACATCCGTGCCTTCGGCGGAATAGTTGGCGGCGACGGGTTGGTTTTCGTCCCGTCCGCGCATAATCAGCGGAGCCCAATCGGAAATTTTGTTCCGATCGGTGGAAAATTCCATATTTTCAAAAAGTTTCTGCGTTTTAAACACATCATAGCGTTTTTGCAGATAACGGCAGTGGTCTTCGTTCATCACCAAAGACATATGCGGCACGGCATTGATGAAGGAATTGTCTTCCAACTTGCCTTCCGCGACCAGCGTCGCCCAAAACTGGCGGCTGACATGAAACTGTTCGGCAATATTGAGGGCGCGCGCCGGATCGATAATCCCATTTGCACCCAGCGGCGCATAGTTCAATTCGCACAGCGCGGAATGCCCCGTGCCGGCGTTGTTCCACGCGTTTGACGATTCCAACGCCACGTCTTCCAAGCGTTCAATCAGGGTGATTTCCCAAGACGGTTCGAGTTCTTTGAGCAAAACGCCCAAAGTCGCGCTCATAATGCCGCCGCCCACCAAGACAACGTCTGTCGCTTCAGCCATGGTTTACTCCTAAAAAACAGGCATCTTCTGCCCTTATGGTTATTTGCCGTACTACAAACGCCTGAATCGCAAAAGCAGGGGAAACCGGCAATGGTGTGTGTCCGAGTACGCCGTTTCGGGGTTGGAATGCGTTGCAGGTATGGCTTCCGACACCGCTTCAGGGGCTTGTAATATGTTATCGTGAATGTAGTGGATTTTACTGGGAAATGCAAAGTTTTTCTGTCGCCCGCCAAGCTGTGGAACTGCGAAATGAAAAATAAAAATAGTTATTTATCTATATATATCAAATTTTTAATAGATAAAAAATCAAAATTGTTTATATATTAATTTTTAAAAGATTGTCAGCATATTGCGTTAAGTTTTTTAAATTTGAAAATACTGCCTCACACCTGCACGCCATATCCCGCCAGCCTGCCGGTCAGGATTTCCCTGTTTCTGCACCAATCTTCCCTCAGCATACTGTACACGACCGTATCGCGCACACTGCCGTCTTTACGGAGCATATGCATACGCAGCACGCCGTCTTTTTCCGCGCCCAGCCGTTCGATGGCACGTTGCGAGGCAAGGTTCAGAATATCCGTGCGCCATCCTACGCAACAGCAAGCCAAAACATCGAACGCGTAATCCAACAGCATGATTTTGCAACAGGTGTTTATCCGTGTCCGCTGTGCCGATGCCGCATACCATGTGAATCCGATATCCAAACGCGGAATCTGCGGTTCAAAATGATAATACGCCGTTGTCCCGACCACCCTGCCCGCCTCTTCATCGACAACCGCAAACGCCAAACGCGTTGCCAATGCTGTCCCGATATAGTCTGCCACCCTATCCGGATGGGGTGCGGACGTTACCCCCAGCTTCCAAACCTCCCCATCGCAAACCGCCTCGCGCAAACCCGTTTCATGATGCACATCCAACGGTTCAAGACGAACGCCGCCCAATGACAAGACCGGCAGTATTATCTTTTCCGACATCCTTTTCTCCCAATATTCCGCCTTCAGACGGCATTTCCGTTCAAAATGCCGTCTGAACGGCTAAAAACACAATATCCCCGCCTCCGACACAAAACCGTCCAGCGGCAGGTCGTGCGCCTCGCGCGGCAGCGTGCCGACCAGTTGGCAGGCAAAGCCTACGCCCACGGTTTTTGCCTGCAAACGGTATTTCATCGCCGCAAGCGTCGCATCATAATAGCCGCCTGCCTGCCCCAAGCGGTAGCCCAACCTGTCCATGCCGACCACTGGCACAAGCAAGAGGTTCAAATCATGCACACGCCTTTTCCGACCTGCAAACTGCGGCACGTTCAACTTCGCCCTGCCCCGTATGCGCTCCCGTTCCACTCCGCTTTCAGGATACGGCGTAAACCACATCCGCCGCGAACGCGGTTCGATATAAGGCAGATAGAGTTTGGCACCGCGTTTTTGCGCCGCACGGACGAAACCGTCCAGCCGCAGTTCGTTGCCCATCGGCCAATACACGCCGATTTTCCGCCCTTTTTTGATGTAGGGCTTGAGCAGGCGGTTGATGGTTTCGGTGGCGGCGTTCCGCTCGTCGGCACTCATTTGGGCGCGTGCGCGGCGGAACTGTTTGCGTAGTGCCGATTTTTCGGGGTTCCTCATTTTCAGACGGCCTTTCGGGATTGCGGTAGAATGTTGCGATTATAACAATTTTGTTAACATTCAAACAGGACGCACACAATGTGGCACATCGTCGCCATCGGCTATCTTTTTGTTGCCGTTATGTATTCCGCCGCGCAGCCGAGTATTGCGCGCGCCTTGATTTATTTGGTTTTTTGGGCGGTTCTGCCCACCGTGTTCACGGTTTTCACCATCACCGTCCGCCGCCGCAACCGCCTGATGAGACAGCAGGAACAGGCAGAATTCGAACAGCAGCGTGCACAACGGCAAAAAGACAGCGGCACAAAACCCTGAATCCCTTTTCAGACGACCCCTTATCCGCTATAATCCGTCAGTTTTCCATTTCGGAAACACACTATTTTTAAAACTTATGCCCACTTTCGCCGAAGGGTGCTTGACAATAGGCGCAGCCTATCAAGTTCTATGCGATTGAATGTGTGCTCTTAACCCTTTCAAGGAAATAACATGTCTCAAATTACTATGCGTCAGATGATTGAAGCCGGTGTTCACTTCGGCCACCAAACCCGTTTCTGGAACCCGAAAATGGCTCAATACATTTTCGGTGCGCGCAACAAAATCCATATCGTCAACCTGGAAAAAACCCTGCCGATGTTCCAAGAGGCGCAAGAAGCCGTACGCCGTCTGGTTGCCAACAAAGGCACCGTGCTGTTTGTCGGCACCAAACGTCAAGCGCGTGAAATCATCCGCGAAGAAGCGACCCGTGCCGGTATGCCTTTCGTTGATTACCGCTGGTTGGGTGGTATGCTGACTAACTACAAAACCGTTAAGCAATCTATCAAACGCCTGGAAGAAAAAACTGCTGCCTTGGAAAACGCTGCCGAAGGCGGTTTCAACAAAAAAGAAATTCTGGAAATGCAACGCGACGTTGAAAAACTGGAACGTTCTTTGGGCGGTATCAAAAACATGAAAGGCCTGCCTGACGCGATTTTCGTTATCGATACTGGCTACCAAAAAGGTACTCTGGTTGAGGCTGAAAAACTGGGCATCCCCGTTATCGCCGTAGTCGATACCAACAACAGCCCTGACGGCGTGAAATACGTTATCCCTGGTAACGATGACTCCGCCAAAGCCATCCGCCTGTACTGCCGCGGCATCGCCGACGCAGTTTTGGAAGGCAAAAACCAAGCGCTGCAAGAAACTGTAGCCGCTGCCCAAGAAGCTGCTGCCGAGTAATTCGGTATACATGAAGAGGGGCGTTATGCCCCTTTTCTCAAATCCCGTTCTGAAATCCGTTTCAGACGGCTACTATTTCCAAACACGGCAATGGCCGTGTTCCCAAAAATCTAGGAGATTCAAAATGGCAGAAATTACTGCAAAAATGGTTGCCGACCTGCGCGCCGCTACCGGCCTGGGCATGATGGAATGCAAAAAAGCCTTGGTTGAAGCTGAAGGCAACTTCGACAAAGCCGAAGAAATCCTGCGTATTAAATCTGGTGCGAAAGCCGGTAAACTGGCCGGCCGTACTGCTGCCGAAGGCGTATTGGCTTACGCCATCAACGGCAATGTCGGCGCATTGGTTGAAGTAAACTGCGAAACTGACTTCGTCGCTAAAGACGCCGGCTTCGTAGAATTTGCCAACTTCGTTGCGAAAACTGCTGCCGAGAAAAAACCGGCTACCGTTGAAGAACTGAGCGAACTGGTTGAAGCAGAACGTAAAGCCATCATCGCTAAATTGGGCGAGAACATGTCTGTTCGCCGCTTCCAAGTGATCGACACTGCCAACCAACTGGTTGCCTACATCCACGGTGCATTGGCTACCGAAGGCGTTTTGGTTGAGTACAAAGGCTCTGAAGATGTAGCACGCAAAATCGGTATGCACATCGTTGCCGCCAAACCGCAATGCGTAAGCGAAGCCGAAGTAGATGCTGAAACCGTTGAAAAAGAACGCCACATCTACACCGAACAAGCTATCGCTTCCGGCAAACCTGCCGACATCGCCGCTAAAATGGTTGAAGGCCGTATCCGCAAATTCTTGGCTGAAATCACTCTGAACGGCCAAGCGTTCGTGATGAACCCTGACCAAACTGTTGCCCAATTCGCTAAAGAAAACGGCACTGAAGTGGTTAGCTTCGTACGCTACAAAGTAGGCGACGGTATCGAAAAAGCCGTTGTTGACTACGCAGCCGAAGTTGCCGCCGCTGCTAAAGTGTAAGGCACTTATGAAAAAGAAAGCACCTGGATTCCAAACGAATCAGGGTGCTTTTTTTTGAGAAAACCGTTTACGGTACCTATTTTAAGACGACCGAATATTCAGGCCGTCTGAAAACAAAACAATATAGTGGATTAAATTTAAACCAGTACAGCGTTGCCTCGCCTTGCCGTACTATTTGTACTGTCTGCGGTTTCGTCGCCTTGTCCTAATTTAAATTTAATCCACTATAACAGAACGACACACCATATCATTGTAATTCCGACCGTTTGAAATTTAGACGGCCCAAACTCCGACCGACGACATTTAAGAAAGCAAGGTATCCCATGACACAGCAAATCAAATACAAACGTGTATTACTGAAACTCTCCGGCGAATCCCTGATGGGCTCTGATCCATTCGGCATCAATCACGACACCATCGTTCAAACTGTCGGCGAAATTGCCGAAGTCGTTAAAATGGGCGTGCAAGTCGGTATCGTTGTCGGCGGCGGTAACATTTTCCGTGGCGTATCTGCACAAGCAGGCAGCATGGACCGCGCCACTGCCGACTACATGGGCATGATGGCAACCGTGATGAACGCCTTGGCACTCAAAGACGCATTTGAAACCCTCGGCATCAAAGCGCGCGTACAATCCGCGCTTTCCATGCAGCAAATCGCTGAAACGTACGCCCGTCCCAAAGCCATCCAATACCTTGAAGAAGGCAAAGTCGTCATCTTCGCCGCCGGTACGGGTAACCCCTTCTTCACCACCGACACTGCCGCTGCATTGCGCGGTGCGGAAATGAACTGCGACGTGATGCTCAAAGCCACCAACGTTGACGGCGTGTACACCGCAGACCCGAAAAAAGATCCATCTGCAACACGCTACGAAACCATTACTTTTGACGAAGCCTTGTTGAAAAACCTCAAAGTCATGGACGCCACCGCTTTCGCCCTTTGCCGCGAACGCAAACTCAATATTGTCGTCTTCGGCATCGCCAAAGAAGGCTCGCTCAAACGTGTAGTAACCGGTGAAAACGAAGGCACACTGGTTCACTGCTGATTGCCCATAAGGCCGGCAGATATAGTCGCATATGGGCTTCAGACGGCCATTTATTATATGGAGATTAACAAGCCTAGAGCCATCCTGCCTTATACATCAATTTTTCATATGCCGACTTATTGCCTCCCATTTGAAAATGCCGTCTGAACATCGTTCAGACGGCATTTTGTTTTCCATTGTGCAAACCGCCTTGCAGCAGGCGGACAAAATCGGCATAAGGGCAACGCCGTACTCATCACTCGCACCGATTTCAATCTGTTTTGCCGTTTTGACGAACTAAGCATCCCCGATTACAGCACCTTATGCCGTTACCGCAACCGGTTGGCGCAAGGCGACACCCTGTCCAAACTGCCGGGACTGATTAACCGGCAACTGACCGAAAAAAGCCTATAGTGGATTAAATTTAAACCAGTACAGCGTTGCCTCGCCTTAGCTCAAAGAGAACGATTCTCTAAGGTGCTGAAGCACCAAGTGAATCGGTTCCGTACTATTTGTACTGTCTGCGGCTTCGTCGCCTTGTCCTGATTTTTGTTAATCCACTATAAAATCCGCCGCCGCCATTGCAACCGCAAATCACGCTATGTGCGGGCAGCCTATTGAAAACCAAACCACAAAACCAGTAAAGAAATATTTTATTTAATTTATGATTTATTTACAATTTTGATACAATTTGTCTTTTATCAAAGGAGAAAATCTATGCGGGCACGGCTGCTGATACCTATTCTTTTTTCAGTTTTTATTTTATCCGCCTGCGGGACACTGACAGGTATTCCATCGCATGGCGGAGGTAAACGCTTCGCGGTCGAACAAGAACTTGTGGCCGCTTCTGCCAGAGCTGCCGTTAAAGACATGGATTTACAGGCATTACACGGACGAAAAGTTGCATTGTACATTGCCACTATGGGCGACCAAGGTTCAGGCAGTTTGACAGGGGGTCGCTACTCCATTGATGCACTGCTTCGCGGTGAATATATAAACAGCCCTGCCGGCCGTACCGATTACACCTATCCACGTTACGAAACCACCGCTGAAACAACATCAGGCGGTTTGACAGGTTTAACCACTTCTTTATCTACACTTAATGCCCCTGCACTCTCGCGCACCCAATCAGACGGTAGCGGAAGTAGGAGCAGTCTGGGCTTAAATATTGGCGGGATGGGGGATTATCGAAATGAAACCTTGACGACTAACCCGCGCGACACTGCCTTTCTTTCCCACTTGGTGCAGACCGTATTTTTCCTGCGCGGCATAGACGTTGTTTCTCCTGCCAATGCCGATACAGATGTGTTTATTAACATCGACGTATTCGGAACTATCCGCAACAGAACCGAAATGCACCTATACAATGCCGAAACACTGAAAGCCCAAACAAAACTGGAATATTTCGCAGTAGACAGAACCAATAAAAAATTGCTCATCAAACCAAAAACCAATGCGTTTGAAGCTGCCTATAAAGAAAATTACGCATTGTGGATGGGGCCGTATAAAGTAAGCAAAGGAATCAAACCGACAGAAGGATTAATGGTCGATTTCTCCGATATCCGACCATACGGTAATCATACGGGTAACTCTGCCCCATCCGTAGAGACTGATAACAGTCATGAGGGGTATGGATATAGCAATGAAGCAGTGCGACAACATAGACAAGGGCAACCTTGATTCACACTACCATAACCGCTTGCTACCAAGGAAAACAAAATGAATTTGCCTATTCAAAAATTCATGATGCTGTTTGCAGCAGCAATATCGTTGCTGCAAATCCCCATTAGTCATGCGAACGGTTTGGATGCCCGTTTACGCGATGATATGCAGGCAAAACACTACGAACCGGGTGGTAAATACCATCTGTTTGGTAATGGTCGCGGCAGTGTTAAAAATCGGGTTTACGCCGTCCAAACATTTGATGCAACTGCGGTCGGCCCCATACTGCCTATTACACACGAACGGACAGGATTTGAAGGTGTCATCGGTTATGAAACCCATTTTTCAGGACATGGACATGAAGTACACAGTCCGTTCGATCATCATGATTCAAAAAGCACTTCTGATTTCAGCGGCGGTGTAGACGGCGGTTTTACTGTTTACCAACTTCATCGAACAGGGTCGGAAATTCATCCCGCAGACGGATATGACGGGCCTCAAGGCGGCGATTATCCGGAACCACAAGGGGCAAGGGATATATACAGCTACTATGTCAAAGGAACTTCAACAAAAACAAAGACTAATATTGTTCCTCAAGCCCCATTTTCAGACCGTTGGCTAAAAGAAAATGCCGGTGCCGCCTCTGGTTTTCTCAGCCGTGCGGATGAAGCAGGAAAACTGATATGGGAAAACGACCCCAATAAAAATTGGTGGGCTAACCGTATGGATGATATTCGCGGCATCGTCCAAGGTGCGGTTAATCCTTTTTTAATGGGTTTTCAAGGAGTAGGGATTGGGGCAATTACAGACAGTGCGGTAAGCCCGGTCACAGATACAGCCGCTCAGCAGACTCTACAAGGTATTAATGATTTAGGAAAATTAAGTCCGGAAGCACAACTTGCGGCTGCAACCGCATTACAAGACAGTGCTTTTGCGGTAAAAGACGGTATCAACTCTGCCAAACAATGGGCTGATGCCCATCCAAATATAACAGCTACTGCCCAAACTGCCCTTTCCGCAGCAGAGGCCGCAGGTACGGTTTGGAGAGGTAAAAAAGTAGAACTTAACCCGACTAAATGGGATTGGGTTAAAAATACCGGTTATAAAAAACCTGCTGCCCGCCATATGCAGACTAAGGCGTTAGGTACGGTAGATGAAATTGGCGATACAGTACAGCAGGTTGGGAAACAGACTAGCGGACAAAAAACCAGCGGTGGTAATCCTGCGATTGATAGCGACCCTTATAGCCCGAGTAGTGTGGCAACTCGCATAGAAGCCGGTAAGGTGCGCAGTGATTTACAAATCAAAGACATTTTGAGCAATACTACTCAAAGGAGTAAAACAAAAGGTCCCGCTGTCCAGTATGATAAAGTGGGAGATTACAATGACGCACTAAATGATTTTAATAGTCTGAATGTTCGAAATGTACAAACACGTCCTAATGGAACGATAACGGGCAATTTACCTGATGGGCGTGCGGTTAATGTTCGTAATGATAGTAGTGGTGGAGAACCAACACTTGAAATAACAATTAGTAATAACCGAAAAATAAAAATCAGATATGGAAATACACGATAAATTATGAAATTAAAAAGCTTAGATTTCCCAACTGGCTATTTCTATTTTGATAATGCAGCAATAAACTTTGATAAAGTAGAAGTTATAGCAGTTGGTTATAGAAATACGGATAAAACCATAAAAATTTCTATTGAAGATGTTATTCATTTTAGGGTTGTTGATGAATCGTATTTTATAGATACTTTTATGGATTTAATTTCGGAAGATGCAGATAGAGCTTTGCTTCATGAAAATGGTGGTCAATCTTTTTTTGAACTTCTTGATGAGCGTTATGCGGAATGGATATTGAAAGAAAGTTATTTTCCTTTAAATAGAGAATTCTTTAAATACTATATTTTTATGTTTGAGCAAACATTCATAGAAATAATTGGTTCTAGTGCAACGTATTCAATTATTGAGAGCTAGCGTAAGATGAGTAATAAGTTGCCTATCTTTCTTTCAGGCAGCCTGAAAATAAAATTACTCGTGTAATGAACCACGCACTTTAAACAGCACAGGTATTTTGATGAGAATGGCATGGCAATTAAGTATATTGGTTTCTACATTCCGTCCGCAATATTCGCGCTTTCCGCATTGAACAATGGTCAGACTTTACGGATATAGCCGTAGGTTGGATTCTCGAATCCGACATTTTCTAACAGCGGCATTTCGGAAACGATAAACGCGTCAAATATTTTTGTCGGATACAAATATCTGACCTACATCTCTGCGATGGGGTACCTGTATCAGTGAAGGGAAATTTTGTTGATGGTAAATTTCGCATTGGTACGGCAACAATGAAATCATTTTAAATTGAGCTAGAAATGAACCTAGAAAATTATGAAAACATTTTAATAAAATTACTTTTTCATCATAACAACTTAGTAAATGAATATTCTTATTTTATTGAAAATAAAAATTTATTTAAAATAGTATCTCGAACTAAAACGAGTAAGGGCTTTTTTTCACTATAGAAAAACCATTAAATTTTCTAAGCAAAAAACTTATTTTGAGTTTAATTTTAAATATTTACACTCAGGGAAAGAACGCTTTGGTTCGTTTATGTGCTGGATAAATACTAATTTAATGGAATTTGAGGGGGTTTTTTTAACGACCTGATCTCTGATAATATGATAATAAATAACTTTTTTGAAATAAATGATTAACGATACACCAATAAAAATTGGTGGGCTAACCGTATGGATGATATTCGCGGCATCATCCAAGGTGCGGTTAATCCTTTTTTAACGGGTTTTCAAGGAGTAGGGATTGGGGCAATTACAGACAGTGCGGTAAGCCCGGTCACAGATACAGCCGCTCAGCAGACTCTACAAGGTATTAATGATTTAGGAAATTTAAGTCCGGAAGCACAACTTGCTGCCGCGAGCCTATTACAGGACAGTGCTTTTGCGGTAAAAGACGGTATCAATTCCGCCAAACAATGGGCTGATGCCCATCCAAATATAACAGCTACTGCCCAAACTGCCCTTTCCGCAGCAGAGGCCGCAGGTACGGTTTGGAGAGGTAAAAAAGTAGAACTTAACCCGACCAAATGGGATTGGGTTAAAAATACCGGTTATAAAAAACCTGCTGCCCGCCCTATGCAGACTTTAGATGGGGAAATGGCCGGTGGGAATAAACCGCCTAAATCTATAACGTCTGGAGGAAAAGCCAATGCTGCAACTTATCCTCAATTAGTTAATCAATTAACTGGGCAAAACTTAAAAAACATTGCGGCTCAAGATCCAAGATTGAGTCTGGCTCTTCATAAGAGTGAAAAAAATTTTCCAATAGGAACTGCAACTTATGAAGAGGCAGATAGGCTAGGTAAAATTTGGGTTGGTGAGGGTGCAAGACAAACTAGTGGAGGCGGATGGTTAAGTATAGATGGCACTCGACAATATCGGCCACCAACAGAAAAAAATTCACAATTTGCAACTACAGGTATTCAAGCAAATTTTGAAACTTATACTATTGATTCAAATGGAAAAAGGAATAAAATTAAAAATGGACATTTAAATATTAGGTAATTATATGAGATTAAAATTAAAAAATTATGATTGTTCTGACTTTGATTTGGAAGATTTCCCACAAGACAAGTTAGAAAATTTTTGTATACTTTTGACATTATCAATAGGTTTTGATGAAAGTAATGGTGCTGATTATTTTTATGTTTATATATATAGCACTGAATGGTTACTTTCAAATATACATAGACCGATGTCATTAAAAAACTCAATTGTTACAAACCGTTTTAATATTGAACACATATTAAAATTGATAAATGATATATTGGAAATATGTAATTCAACGTCTGAAGATAAGTCTATATCAAATTTGGCAAAATATTTTGACTGGGAATTTGACGATTATAATCTAAATATCCAAGACTAAAGATGGTGGGACAGCATTTAGACCAAAAACAGGTAAACAGTATTTTGATGACAAATTAAAATAAAAGGAATTATTCATGAAATTAATTGATTTTGAAGGGAGTTTAGTTAAAATTAGTCTCGATAAAGATGAGTTGTATATTATTCAAGCAATTGTAGGAGAAATTTATTCAGGCGTATGCGTGGATTGTAGAGATTTTGAGATAATTCATGGTGTTGAAAAAATAAAGTTCTTCTTTTGGATAAAGAACTTAAAAAAATATATGATACTTGGGATAAATGTTAGCTAGGTAAGGTGGGCACTTGTTGCCCACCTTTTGCCGTATATTAAAAATCCTTTTCAGGCTGGAACTGGGTGGGCATCAATGCTAACCCTAATTGTGCTGATGAAACAGGAAAACTGATATGGGAAAACAACCCCAATAAAAATTGGTGGGGTAACCGTATGGATGATATTCGCGGCATCATCCAAGGTGCGGTTAATCCTTTTTTAATGGGTTTTCAAGGAGTAGGGATTGGGGCAATTACAGACAGTGCGGTAAGCCCGGTCACAGATACAGCCGCTCAGCAGACTCTACAAGGTATTAA
>NZ_CAUIXH010000015.1:0-44983 GCF_962707005.1 Neisseria basseii
AAATTCAAAAAAAAAACGGAAACCGGACGGATTGGATTCCCGCCTGCGCGGGAATGACGGATTTTAGGTTTTTTTTTGATTTTCTATTTTTCTCGGGAATGACGGTTTGGAAGTTTTCCGAAACTTAAAAACAACTGAAACCCAAAAAACTATAGTGGATTAACAAAAACCAGTACGGCGTTACCTCGCCTTAGCTCAAAGAGAACGATTCTCTAAGGTGCTGAAGCACCAAGTGAATCGGTTCCGTACTGTTTGTACTGTCTGCGGCTTCATCGCCTTGTCCTGATTTTTGTTAATCCACTATAAATTACCGCCTGCGCGGGAATGATGGTTTGGGTTCTTTCTCTTTGAAATTGCGATGCTGGAAATGCCGTCTGAAGTTCAGACGGCATTTTTGTGCCGGTTTAAAACAAGGCCTGCTGCGCGATCAGGTTTCTGACGGGGGCGAAGTCGCGGCGGTGTTCGGGCAGCACGCCGTATTGTTTGAGGGCTTCCAAATGCTGCTTCGTGCCGTAACCTTTGTGTTTGTCGAAACCGTATTGGGGATGGCGTTGCGCCAGTGCGTACATTTCCGCATCGCGTGCGGTCTTTGCCAAAACGGATGCAGCGGAGATTTCGATGATTTTGCTGTCGCCTTTGACGACGGCTTCGGCAGGGATGTTCAAATGTTCGGGAATGCGGTTGCCGTCGATGAATATTTTTTCGGGATGCACAGCCAAACCGTCAACGGCGCGTTTCATCGCGAGCATCGTGGCGTGCAGGATGTTGAGGCTGGCGATTTCTTCGGGCCCGGAGGCGGCGACGTGCCACGCAACCGCCTGTTCTTTAATCATTTCGGCAAGCGCGTCGCGTTTTTTCTCGCTGAGTTTTTTGGAGTCGGTCAGTCCGGGCAGGTCGAATGTTTCCGGAAGGATGACGGCGGCGGCAAAAACGCTGCCGACTAAAGGTCCGCGTCCTGCCTCGTCCACGCCGGCGGTCAGTATGTGCATGATGTTTCCTGTCGGGATGGTGGGAATGCCGTCTGAAAAGGGTTTCAGACGGCATCGCGCCGATGTGTTTATTTCGCGTCTTTAAACCCGCGCTTCAAATGCACCATCAGCAATGCCACTGCCGCAGGCGTTACGCCGGAAATACGACTGGCTTGACCGACGGTTTCGGGTTTGTGCTGGTTGAGCTTTTGCTGCACTTCGGCGGATAAGCCTTTGACTTTGCTGTAATCGATGTCGTCTGGCAGTTTTAATGTTTCGATGTCGCGGCGGCTGTCGATTTCTTCGTTTTGGCGGTCGATATAGCCTTGGTATTTGACTTGGATTTCGACTTGTTCGATGACTTCGGCAGACAGGTTTTCAGACGACCTTGCGCCTTCGAGCGTCATCAGCGCGGCGTAGTCGAGGTTCGGGCGGCGTAACAAATCGTGCAGGTTGGCTTCGCGGCTGAGTTTTTGTCCGAACACGCGGATTTGTTCGTCTTCGGCGAGTTTTTGCGGCGTGTACCACGTTGTTTTCAAACGTTGGATTTCGCGTTCGACGGCTTCGCGTTTTTCGTTGAACATGCGCCATTGTTCTTCACCCACCAAGCCGATTTTGTAACCGTCTTCGGTCAGGCGCATGTCGGCGTTGTCTTCCCTGAGTTGCAGGCGGTATTCGGCGCGGCTGGTGAACATCCGGTAAGGTTCGTTCACGCCTTTGGTGATGAGGTCGTCCACCAATACGCCGAGATAGGCTTGTTCACGGCGCAGCAGGAGCGGGTCTTGTTCGCGGACGTATTGCACGGCGTTCGCGCCTGCGAGCAGGCCTTGTGCGGCGGCTTCTTCGTAGCCTGTCGTGCCGTTGATTTGCCCGGCGAAAAACAGTCCCTCAATGGTTTTGGTTTCGAGGCTGGCTTTGAGGTTGCGCGGGTCGAAGTAGTCGTATTCGATGGCGTAGCCGGGGCGCAGGATATGGGCGTTTTCAAGGCCTTTCATGCTGCGCACGAGCGCGATTTGGATGTCGAACGGCAGGCTGGTGGAAATACCGTTGGGGTAGTATTCGTTGGTGGTCAGGCCTTCGGGCTCGAGGAAAATCTGGTGGCTGTCTTTGTCGGCGAAGCGGTTGATTTTGTCTTCGATAGACGGACAGTAGCGCGGGCCGACGCCTTCGATTTTGCCGGTGAACATGGGGCTGCGGTCGAAACCGCTGCGGATAATGTCGTGGGTTTTCAAATTGGTATGCGTAATCCAGCAGGACACTTGGCGCGGGTGCATTTCGGCGTTGCCGCGCACGGACATTACGGGAACGGGCGTGTCGCCGGGCTGTTCGGTGAGCTGGGAAAAATCAATCGTGCGCCCATCAATGCGCGGCGGCGTGCCGGTTTTCAGACGACCTTGCGGCAGGTTCAATTCGCGCAAGCGTCCGCCCAGCGATTTGGCGGCGGGGTCGCCGGCGCGGCCGCCTTCGTAGTTTTCCAAACCGATGTGGATTTTGCCGGACAAAAACGTGCCTGCGGTCAGCACGACGGCGCGGGCTTTGAATTCCACGCCCATCGCGGTGATTACGCCGCTGATGCGGTCGCCGTCGAGCGTTACGTCGTCAACCGACTGCTGGAAAAGGTCGAGGTTTTCTTGGTTTTCCAGCATTTCGCGGATGGCGGCTTTATACAGGATGCGGTCCGCCTGTGCGCGTGTGGCTCGAACCGCCGCGCCTTTGCTGGCGTTCAGACGGCGGAACTGGATGCCGGATTTATCGGTGGCCAACGCCATCGCGCCGCCGAGCGCGTCGAGTTCGCGCACGAGATGGCCTTTGCCGATGCCGCCGATGGAGGGGTTGCACGACATTTGTCCGAGCGTTTCGATGTTGTGTGTGAGCAAAAGCGTCTGCGCGCCCATGCGTGCGGCGGCAAGCGCGGCTTCCGTGCCTGCGTGGCCGCCGCCGACGACGATGACGTCGTAGGTTTTGGGGTAAATCATGTGGGTCATGTGTGTCTTGCCTAACGGTGTTTCAGACGGCATTCCAAGCAGGATGCCGTCTGAAAAACGAAATGGATTCAAAAGTAAAGGGTTGGGATTGTACGCCTGTTCGCCCTGTTTTTACAGTGCGCGGAAAGGGAAAAGCCGCTTCGCGGGGAAGCGGCTCCGGTAAGGGCGGGATTTACCAAACGTCGGATTTGATGCGGCGTTTCAGACCCGGATGTTCGGAAAGTTTGAACTCGGGGTCTTTGCCCATTTTCAGCTTGGCGGTGTAATCGCGCAGCAGCATAAACGCCAGTGGCGAGAGCAGCAGGATGGCGACAAGGTTGATCCACGCCATAATGCCCATCGCCATATCCGCCATATCCCAGACCAAAGGCACATTGGCAACCGCACCGAAATAGACCCACGCCAAAACCAGCATACGGAAAACGGCGGTAATCAGCCAATGGCTTTTGATGAATTGGACGTTGGACTCGGCATAGGCATAGTTGCCGATAACGGTGGAAAAGGCAAACATAAACAGGATGACGGCGAGGAAGCCCGCGCCCCATTGCCCCACTTGGCTGACAATCGCCGCCTGCGTCAGTGCCGCACCGCTCAAGTCGCCGTGAGGCTGTTGATAGGTCAAGACGATAAAGGCGGTGCATGAGCAGACGATGATGGTATCGACGAAAACGCCCAACATTTGAATCATGCCCTGGGAGACGGGATGTTTCACTTCGGCAGCGGCGGCGGCATTCGGTGCGGAACCCATACCTGCCTCATTGGAATACAGGCCGCGTTTGATACCCTGCATCATGGTGGTTGAAATCAGTCCGCCGAGGAAACCGCCTGCAGCCGAATCGAAGTTGAACGCGTTGGAGAAAATCTGACCGAACACGTCAGGAATCAGGGAAATATTGGTAACAATAATGAAGAGTGCCATGACGAGGTATAAAACCGCCATCAGGGGCACGACGATTTCCGCCGCTTTAGATACGCGCCGGATGCCGCCGAAGATAATCGGCGCGGTTAAAATCACCAGGGCAACGCCGACATAATGAGGCTCCCAGCCCCATGCCGCTTTGACGGTATCGGCGATGGTATTGGTCTGAACCGCTTCAAACACAAAGCCGAAACAGAAAATCAGGCTCAGGGCGAACAACACGCCCAGCCATTTCTGCCCCAGCCCTTGAGTGATGTAGTAGGCGGGGCCGCCCCGGAAATGGTGGTTGTCGTAGTCGCGGACTTTAAAGAGCTGCGCCAGCGAAGATTCGACAAACGCCGAACTCATACCGATTAAGGCGGTTACCCACATCCAAAACACCGCGCCTGGCCCGCCGACTTTGATGGCGATGGCCACGCCCGCGATGTTGCCCACGCCCACGCGGCTGGCAAGGCCGGTTACAAATGCCTGAAACGGCGTGATGCCGTGAGGGTCGTCCCCCTGTTTGCGGCCGCCGAGCATTTCTTTGATGCTGCGCCCGAACAGGCGGAATTGGACAAAGCCCGTGGTTACGGTGAAGAAAAGCCCCGTACCCAAAAGCATATAAACCAAGTATGACCACATCGGATCGTTGATGGCGCCGACCCAGCCGTGCAGCCATTCGGTAAAGTTCTCGTTCATATCGCTTCCTTAAAGTTGAAACCCGCACATATGGCGGTATGTAAGCAGGGTTTAAATTTTGTAAACGCCCATTCTAGCAGATTGTCAACAAAATCAGAAAAATTTACATCGCCGCGCGGCTGCGGCGTTAGAATCGCATTTTGTTTGGAGCAAACGAAATGAAACAGCCCGTTTTTGCCGTTACTTCCGGCGAGCCTGCCGGCATCGGCCCCGATATTTGTTTGGACTTGGCATTTGCACGCCTGCCCTGCCGCTGCGCGGTATTGGGCGACAAAAACCTATTGCGCGCGCGCGCCGAAGCCTTGAGCAAAAGCGTCGTCCTGCGCGACTTCGATCCGGAATCAGGCGGCGCGGCATACGGCGAGCTGGAAGTGCTGCATATCCCGACCGCCGAAGCGGTTGAGGCCGGGCGGCTCAATCCCGCCAACGCCGCCTATGTGCTGCAACTTTTGGACACCGCGCTCGCAGGCATTTCAGACGGCATTTTCGACGGCATCGTTACCGCGCCGCTGCACAAAGGCATCATCAACGACGCGCGCGCAAGCACAGGTTTTTTCAGCGGACACACCGAATATCTGGCGGAAAAAAGCGGCACGGGGCAGGTTGTGATGATGCTTGTCGGCAAAGGCCTGCGCGTCGCCCTCGTAACGACCCACCTGCCGCTGAAAGACGTTGCCGCCGTCATCACGCGGCCGCTGATTGAAAGCGTCGCACGCATTTTGCATCACGACTTAAAACACAAATTCTGCATCAAAAATCCCAAAATCCTGGTCGCCGGACTCAACCCCCACGCCGGTGAGGGCGGACACCTCGGACACGAAGAAACCGACACCATTATCCCCGCGCTCGAAAACCTGCGCCGCGAAGGGATAAACCTTGCCGGCCCGTATCCGGCGGACACATTGTTCCAACCGTTTATGCTCGAAGGTGCGGATGCCGTATTGGCGATGTACCACGACCAAGGGCTGCCCGTGTTGAAATACCACAGCTTCGGACAGGGCGTGAACATCACGCTGGGGCTGCCCTTTATCCGCACCTCCGTCGATCACGGCACCGCGCTCGATTTGGCGGCAACCGGCAGAGCGGATTCCGGCAGCCTGATAACTGCCGTGGAGACCGCCGTCGAGATGGCGCGCGGCAGCCTTTAAAGATGATAAAAGACCCGTCATTCCCGCGCAGGCGGGAATCCAGACCTTCAGGCAGCGGCAATATTCAAAGATTATCTGAAAGTTTGAGGTTCTAGATTCCCGTTTTCACGGGAATGACGGAATGTTGCGGTAATTATGGGAATGGCGGAAGGTTGCGGGAATGACGGGAATGGCGAAGTTTCAGACGGCATCGTCCATCCTCCGCCGTCATTCCCGCGCAGGCGGGAATCCAGACCTTCGGGCAGCGGCAATATTTAAAGATTATCTGAAAGTTTGAGGTTCTAGATTCCCGTTTTCACGGGAATGACGAAATGTTGCGGGAATCCGGCTTGTTCGGTTTCGGTTTTTTTGAGGTTTCGGGCAACTTCTAAACCGTCATTCCCGCGTAGGCGGGAATCCAGGCCTTTGGGCGACGGCAATATTCAAAGATTATCCGAAAGTTTGAGGTTCTAGATTCCCGTTTTCACGGAAATGACGGAATGTTGTGGGAATCCAGACCTTCGGGCAGCGGCAATATTCAAAGATTATCTGAAAGTTTAGAGGTTCTAGATTCCCGTTTTCACGGGAATGACGGAAGGTGCGGGAATGATGGGAATGGCGGAATGTTGCGGTAATCATGGGAATGGCGAAGTTTCAGACGGCATTGTCCACCCTCCGCCGTCATTCCCGCGCAGGCGGGAATCCGGCTTATTCGGTTTCGGTTTTTTTGAGGTTTCGGGCAACTTCTAAACCGTCATTCCCGCACAGGCGGGAATCCAGACCTTTGGGCGGCGGCAATATTCAAAGATTATCCGAAAGTTTGAGGTTCTAGATTCCCGTTTTCACGGGAATGACGAAAGGTTGCGGGAATGGCGGAATGTTTCGGTAATCACGGGAATGGCGAAGTTTCAGACGGCATTGCAGGTATCCGAATCTATGTAAAAAAGAGGTTCTGCGGAACAGAACCTCTTTTTGCCGCCGTCGGTTCAGCCTTGCCGGGTTTCGACTTGGATCATTTCTTCGGCAGGGACGGTTGCGGCTTCAGACGGCTTGGGCTGTTCGGAACGGCGCAAACCGCGTCCGGCTTGGACTTCGGGTTGTGCCGCCCATGCCTTCAATGCGGCAGGGTCGGTTTCGATCAGGACGAGTCCGCCGGTTTGTGCGGTTTCCTGTGCCTGTTCCGCCGCAGCCGTAAAGGTTGAGGTTTCAGACGGCAT
Organism: Neisseria basseii; assembly: GCF_962707005.1. NCBI lineage: Bacteria > Pseudomonadati > Pseudomonadota > Betaproteobacteria > Neisseriales > Neisseriaceae > Neisseria > Neisseria basseii. Next base: position 6,898 of record NZ_CAUIXH010000015.1, read on the forward strand.
TTCCTGTGCTTCGGCTTTCGGTGTCGCTCCTTCGGGAAGGATGGCGGCAACGGCCTGACGGATTTTTTCTGCCGCATCATAAACCAGTGCGTCGTTGTTTGAAACGGTGGGAGATGCTGTCGGAACGTCCCTTTCTGCAACCGGTTTGGCAATGCTGACGGTAATCGGAGCATTTGCATCGTTTTCCCCGAAAACATGGGCGACAGCGGAACGGACTTTGTCGGCGGTATCGTGAATATTCAGGTACTGCTCGATTTTGGCGGCAGACGGGATATTGCGTTTTTTGCCGTTTTGACGGCGGTCGCGCTGATTGTTGCGTTCGCGGCGTTCTTTGGCATCTCGGCTGTCGCGTTCGCGGCGGTTGCGTTCGGATTTGGGCTTGCTGCCTTTGTCTTCTGCGGTATGCGGTTCGGGCGGCGTGTTTTCCGCTGTCTGAACGGCTGTTTCGGCAACGGCGGCGGTTTCCGGCGCGGTTTGGCTGCGTTCGCTGCGGCTGCCGTTGCGGCGGCGTTTGCCGGTTTGCACTTCGGTTTCGGACGGTGCGGCATCTGCAACGGTTGCGGTAGGCTGTACGTTGCGGCTTTGGATTTCCGCTTCGTTGGCGCGTTCGGCGGCACGGTCGCCGCGTTCGTTGCGGCGGCGGTTGCCGTTGTTGCGCGTTTCGGCTTTGTCGGCACGCGCTTCCTGTCCGGCAGTTTTGCCTGCCACTTCGCGGACTTCTACTTTGCTGCCTTCGCGTTTGCTGCGGCGCGGGTTTTGGCGGCGGTTGCTGGCGCGGCTGCCGCTGCGGTTTGCCGTGCTGCGTTTTTCGGAGGTTTCGGCAGCGGCTGCGGCTTGGGTTTCGCTGCCGCCGAAAATGCGTTTGAGCCATGCTTTGAAGCTGTCCCACCAGGAGGTTTTTTTCTCGGGGGCGGCAGTCGGGGCGGGGCTGGTGTGGCGCACGCCTTTGACGGCGGGTTCGGGACGGGCGGCTTTGGCCCTTTCGCTGCCGAACGGTTTGGCGGATTCGTCTTCTTCCGGCTCGGCAACGCGCTTGTAGCTCGGTTCGCCGTCTTCTTCTACGTCGTCGGTGCGGATGCGGTTGATTTCGTAGTGCGGATTTTCGAGGTGGATGTTCGGAATCAGGACGACGTTGACATCCAAACGCTCTTCCATCGCAAACAGCTCGGCGCGTTTTTCGTTCAGCAGGAAGGTGGCGACATCGACGGGCACTTGGGCGCGCACTTCGCCGGTGTTGTCTTTCATCGCTTCTTCTTGAACCATACGCAAAACGTGCAGGGCGGTGGATTCGATGCCCCGAATCACGCCGGTGCCGGCACAGCGCGGACAGGCGACGTGGCTGCTTTCGCCCAAGGCGGGTTTCAGGCGTTGGCGGCTCAATTCCAAAAGTCCGAAACGCGAAAGTTTGCCCATTTGCACGCGGGCGCGGTCTTTTTTGAGCGCGTCGCGCAGGACGTTTTCCACATCGCGCTGGTGTTTGGGGTTTTCCATATCGATGAAGTCGATGACGACCAAACCGCCCAAGTCGCGCAGGCGCATTTGTCGGGCGACTTCTTCGGCGGCTTCCATATTGGTTTTGAACGCGGTGTCTTCGATGTCCGCGCCGCGTGTGGCACGGGCGGAGTTGACATCGATGGAGACGAGGGCTTCGGTGTGGTCGATGACGATCGCGCCGCCGGAAGGCAGGCTGACGCTGCGCGAGAACGCGCTTTCGATTTGGTGTTCGATTTGGAAGCGGGAAAACAGCGGCGTGTGGTCTTCGTAGAGTTTCAGACGGCCTATATTGCCCGGCATGACGTAGCTCATGAACTCGGCAACTTGGTCGTAAACTTCTTGATTGTCCACCAGAATTTCGCCGATGTCGGGGCGGAAATAGTCGCGGATGGCGCGGATGAGCAGCGAGCTTTCCATAAAGAGCAGGTAGGGGTCGTGATGCGCTTTTCCTGCTTCTTCAATCGCCTGCCAGAGTTGTTTGAGGTAGTTCAAGTCCCATTCCAACTCTTCCGCGCTGCGGCCGATGCCTGCGGTGCGGGCGATGATGCTCATGCCGTTCGGAATGTCGAGTTCCGCCATCGCGGCTTTGAGTTCTTGACGCTCTTCGCCTTCGATACGGCGGGATACGCCGCCGCCGCGCGGATTGTTGGGCATCAGTACGAGATAGCGTCCTGCGAGGCTGATGAAGGTGGTCAGCGCCGCGCCTTTGTTGCCGCGCTCGTCTTTTTCGACTTGGACGATGACTTCCATGCCTTCTTTGAGCACGTCCTGAATGCGCGCGCGCCCGCCTTCGTAGTCTTGGAAGTATGAGCGGGAGACTTCTTTAAACGGTAAGAAGCCGTGGCGGTCGGTTCCGTAATCGACGAAACACGCTTCCAGCGACGGCTCGATGCGGGTAATGATGCCTTTGTAGATATTGCCTTTGCGCTGTTCTTTGCCCAGCGTTTCGATGTCCAAATCCAGCAGGTTTTGTCCGTCGACGATGGCAACGCGCAGCTCTTCGGCCTGCGTTGCGTTGAATAACATTCTTTTCATGATCACCTCGTGGGCAGGCGGCGTTCAGACGGCACATGCCCGGTTTGGCACTCCGGAATGCTGGGTTTTCCGATGTTTTCGGATGGAACCGGTAATCAGTTTTTGAGTTGAAAATCCGCAGGGATGCACGTTCCGAGGAACCGTGTGCGGAAGGGTCGGATAAAGAAGGCAATAAAGATCGATGCGGCGGTCTGTCTGCCGCGTTCCGAGCGGTATGGTCGGAAAAATGGGGGGCCGGCTTCTTCTTGTTATCGTTATGCCTGTGTTTTCGGGCGGTTTGCGTTTGGGGCTTGGGCCCGGCTGCCGTCTTACTTCCGCTCCGAAACGGCAAAATCAATTCAAACTTGACTACGTTCTGCGCCTGCCGGCTGGGAACAGGCGCAGGGAAAATGCTTTGCGGAGTGCGTTTTTAATATAAAATTCCGTTTTAAAGTAAACCGTTTCAGGGGGCGCGGCGGGCGCGCTTTCTGCTGAAACGGATGTTCGGATTATAGATGAAAACGCACGAAATAAGCAAAGGTTCGGTCAGCTTGATAGGGGTTGCCGAACATGAGGCGGGGCAACGCCTTGATAACTATCTGATAAAAATCCTCAAGGGTGTGCCCAAGAGCCATATCCACCGCATTATCCGCGCCGGCGAGGTGCGCTTGAACAAGAAACGCTGCAAACCCGACAGCCGTATTGCGGAGGGGGATACGGTGCGGATTCCGCCTGTGCGCGTGGCTGAGAAGGAAATGCCGTCTGAAAGGCGTGCCACCGTACCGGCGCGTGCGTTTGAGGTGGTTTACGAAGACGACGCGCTTTTGGTCATCAACAAACCGTCCGGCGTTGCCGTCCACGGCGGCAGCGGCGTGAGTTTCGGGGTTATCGAGCAGTTGCGCCGCGCCCGTCCGGAGGCGAAGTATTTGGAGTTGGTCCACCGTTTGGACAAGGATACGAGCGGCTTGTTGATGGTGGCGAAGAAACGCAGCGCGCTCGTCAAACTTCACGAAGCCATCCGTAACGACCACCCCAAAAAAATCTACCTTGCGCTGGGGGTGGGCAAACTGCCGGACGACAATTTCCATGTCAAACTGCCCCTGTTCAAATATACCGGCGCACAAGGCGAAAAGATGGTGCGCGTTAGTGCGGACGGGCAGGCTGCGCATACGGTGTTCCGTGTGTTAAGCCGTTTTTTAGACGGCATTTTGCACGGTGTCGGGCTGTCGCACCTGACTTTGGTGCGGGCAACGCTGAAAACGGGGCGCACGCACCAAATCCGCGTGCATCTGCAATCTCAAGGCTGTCCGATTGCGGGCGACGAACGCTACGGCGATTATCAGGCGAACCGGCGTTTGCAGAAGTTGGGTTTGAAGTGGATGTTTTTGCACGCATCCGAGCTGCACCTGAACCATCCGCTCACGGGTGAGCCGCTGGTGTTGAAGGCGGAGCTGCCGCCGGACTTGGCGCAGTTTGCGGTGATGTTGGAAAACGGGACGAAAATGTGAACCCCGATGCCGTCTGAAGCCTTCAGACGGCATCGGGAGGTGAAAGTATGTGGGGACAGACGAATATGGCTGATAAAAAAAGCCCTTTGATTGCCGTCAGTGTCGGCGAAGCGTCGGGCGACCTATTGGGGGCGCACCTGATACGCGCCATCCGAAAGCGTTGCCCGCAGGCGCGTTTTGTCGGTATCGGCGGCGAACTGATGAAGGCGGAAGGTTTCGAGAGCCTTTATGATCAGGAGCGGCTGGCGGTGCGCGGCTTTGTCGAAGTGGTCAGGCGGCTGCCGGAAATTTTACGGATACGCAGGGGGCTGGTACGGGATTTGCTGTCGTTGAAACCTGATGTCTTTGTCGGTATCGATGCGCCCGATTTTAATCTGGGTGTGGCGGAGCGGCTCAAACGGGCGGGCATTCCGACCGTGCATTATGTCAGCCCGTCGGTGTGGGCGTGGCGGCGGGAACGTGTGGGCAAAATCGTGCATCAGGTCAACCGCGTGCTGTGCCTGTTCCCGATGGAGCCGCAGCTTTATCTCGATGCGGGCGGACGTGCGGAGTTTGTCGGTCATCCGATGGCGCAGCTTATGCCCTTGGAAGACGATCGTGAAACGGCGAGGAAAACTTTGGGCGTGGATGCCGGCATCCCAGTATTTGCCCTGCTGCCTGGCAGCCGCGTCAGCGAAATCGACTATATGGCGCCGGTGTTTTTTCAGACGGCATTATTGTTGTTGGAACGCTATCCTGCCGCACGCTTCCTGCTGCCTGCCGCAACTGAGGCGACGAAGCGGCGTTTGGCGGAAGTTTTGCAGTGTCCGGAGTTTGCCGGATTGCCGCTGACGGTAACCGACAGACAGTCTGAAACGGTGTGCAGGGCGGCGGACGCGGTGCTGGTAACGAGCGGTACGGCAACTTTGGAGGTGGCGTTGTGCAAGCGTCCGATGGTCATCAGCTACAAGATTTCGCCGCTGACCTATGCTTATGTGAAACGCAAAATCAAAGTGCCGCATGTCGGTCTGCCGAATATCCTGTTGGGTAAGGAGGCCGTGCCGGAATTATTGCAATCTGAAGCAAAACCGGAAAAACTGGCGGCGGCGTTGGCGGACTGGTACGAACACCCCGATAAGGTTGCCGCGCTGCAACGGGATTTCAGGGCGTTGCACCTGCTGTTGAAAAAAGATACGGCGGATTTGGCCGCGCGCGCGGTTTTGGAAGAGGCGGGATGTTGAGCGGTTAATGGATTATCTTCCTGAAGCAGCACGTATTACAAAAAAGGGGGAGAAATTGTGATTAATGGCACATCAAACAATAAGTATTTAAGAGGAATTCCAAATGAAACAGAACTGACCCGAATGGGCTTAAGGTTAAAATATAATGGCTCGTTAACTGATTAATTTTTGTTATATATGATTTATGATTATAGCTTATACTAATACTAATACGCTTACTTACCTTGTTTCATTTGTTCTTCGTAAATTTCTATTTTAGGCAATTGTGTCAGTTCAATAGGGCAAGTTGCTCCCCACCAAAAATGTTCTACATAAAACCAAGGATTATCTGGAAAATATAGCAACATCTCTTCCATATCCGGCCAAATTCTTCTTAATTCATCTACCTGTGTTTTTGGCGAACCGGTTAATATTTTTGGAGGATTTTCACGATAATCGCATAATTCAATAACACCATCTGATAAAAGTTCTTCCAAAAAATCAAAAAATCTAATTTTTAAATTTGGATCTTTGATATCCATATTTAAATAATTTTTATAAACACCAAAAATACCACCTAAATATTCACAATATTCTAAAAGATTATATTTTATCTTCACATTCATAACGTAACCTTTATCTAAATTTTAATTCTAATCTTTGCCCACGTACTGAATCAGGTTGATTCCTAAACTCAATCGTCCATTTTGCTCCAGTTTGTTCTCGGCTAGTTGAAAAATTCCTTAAAATGAAGGAAGAGTTTAAACAACTGAAATTTCATAAGAGTAGTGGAACCAACTTGGACTCAAAAAATCTTAAAACCATTGTTTTTGAAAAGGTAAAATAATATGACAGCTTATACTATTCCAAGAAAAGATTATCAATTTCTGTATATATTTGAAGGTGCTCTATTAAACTATACTTTGAAAAATGATGAATTTCATATCATCGTCAATTGTGTGGATTATCCGGATTTACCTCAAGAAATTCCTACACCAAATTACACAGACTGGGTAAAAATTAAATTCAAGCAGTTCAGCTATCTGAAATTTATCTATGGATACGCTACGAAGAGCCAAGATAAAAAGATCAAAAATGTATTGGAGCTTGGCGAATTAAAGCAGGATGATGAAATCTTGGATTATGGAGGTACGCTGGAATTGATAGGCGGTAGGTATGATCTTCCGACCGGTTTTAGCATAGATATAGTTTGCCGGGAAATAGAGTTAGAATTTTTAGATCAGGAGAGTTTCAATTAAACGAGCCGTAGCTTGTTATGCTGAGCAGGCAACTTTATCGTATTTCCTTTTCGGTTGAAACCCCGCCCTTTAGGGCGGTAGAATCAGATTTTATTTGGGAGGGGCGTAACCCCTTCCGAATCAGGGCAACACATAGGGCGACGCTTTATGTGTCGTCCTGTGTGTTGAAACATTGATATGCCGATACGGAGCCTATCGGCAAAATGCCGTCTGAACAATATCTTTTCAGACGGCATTTTGTATGGGGGTTAACGGTTGTTCAGCCCGAGTACGTCCTGCATATCGTACAAACCTGTTTTGCCGTTTACCCAAACTGCGGCGCGGACGGCACCGGCGGCAAAGGTCATGCGGCTGCTGGCTTTGTGGGTGATTTCCACGCGTTCGCCGTCGGTGGCGAAGAGGGCGGTGTGGTCGCCGACGATGTCGCCTGCGCGGACGGTGGCAAAGCCGATGGTGGACGGATCGCGCGGACCGGTGTGGCCTTCGCGGCCGTAAACGGCGCATTGTTTGAGGTCGCGGCCGAGTGCGCCGGCGATGACTTCGCCCATGCGTAACGCGGTGCCGCTGGGGGCATCGACTTTGTGGCGGTGGTGGCCTTCGATGATTTCGATGTCGTAGCCTTCGTTTAATACGCGGGCGACGGTGTCGAGGATGTGGAAGGTGAGGTTCACGCCGACGCTGAAGTTGGCAGCGAAAACGATGCCTGTTTTTTCGCCTGCGGCTTGGATGGCGGCTTTGCCCGCATCGTCGAAGCCTGTTGTGCCGATGATGATGCAGACACCTTTTTCCACGCATTTTTGCAGGTGTTTGAGGGTCGGCTCGGGGCGGGTAAAGTCGATGAGTACGTCGCTTTGTGCGAGAACGGCGTCAACGTCGTCTGAAATGGCGATGCCGGTTTTGAGTCCGACGGCGTAGCCTGCGTCCAGCCCGAGGGCTTCTGAGCCTGAGTGTTCAAGCGCACCGGAAAGGACGGTGTCGGGATGGTTGTTGACGGCTTCAACCAATACGCGCCCCATGCGGCCGTTGACGCCGGCGATGGCGATTTTGAGCGGTGTCATGTGTGTTCCTTATTGTTTGTCTGCGTTTTGTTTCGCGCGGAGGGCTTCGGCGGCATTTTGGAGGGCGTCGCCTTCGGCGCGGACAAGCACGCCGTTTTCAAAATAGACGGTTAGATTGCTGCGTTCTTTGATGATGCCGTTGCGGGAGGTGTTGAAGGTATAGTCCCAGCGGTCGGTATGGAATGCGTTGTGCAGCATGGGGCTGCCGAGCAGTAGCAGGACTTGGTCTTTGGTCATGCCGGCGCGGAGGGAGACGACGGCACGGGGTTCGAGTTCGTTGCCCTGTATGATTTTGAGTTTGTACGAGGGGAACAGTGAAACGCGTTCGACGCTGCACGCGGTCAGGCTGAACAGGGCGGAAAGGACGAGTATGAGGGTTTTGTTCACGAGAGAACCTTTCTGTGCAAATCGGGATGTCTAGTGTAGTACTGCTTGAATATTTTATAAAAGCGAACGATAATCATACGCTTAAGCGGTATTTCACCCTGTCTGTGTCCGACTGCCCGTCCGCCGTTGCGGTTTTGCTATTGTAAACTGCTATGGCGTGATAGTGGGCAAGCAGGCTGAAATTGCGTATTATAGCGTCTATTATTTTACAGGGATATTGAATATTATGGAAAAATTCAGCAACATTGCGCAACTGAAAGACAGTGGACTGAAAGTTACCGGTCCGCGTTTGAAGATTTTGGATTTGTTCGAGACTCATGCGGAAGAGCATTTGAGTGCCGAGGATGTGTACCGTATTTTGTTGGAAGAGGGTGTGGAAATCGGCGTGGCAACGATTTACCGCGTGCTGACCCAGTTTGAGCAGGCGGGTATTCTGCAACGCCATCATTTTGAAACGGGCAAGGCGGTTTATGAGTTGGACAAGGGCGACCACCATGACCATATCGTCTGTGTGAAATGCGGCGAGGTAACGGAATTCCACAATCCCGAAATCGAAGCCCTGCAAGACAAAATCGCGGAAGAAAACGGCTACCGCATTGTTGATCACGCGCTGTATATGTACGGTGTGTGCAGCGGTTGCCAGACTAAGGGCAAACGTTAAAATCCGGACGGTTTGTTTTTTCAGACGGCATTCGTCATTTCGAATGCCGTCTGTGTTTTATGGAGGACTGATATGGGTATTCCGTTGCTTGCACCCGGAGATTATGCATTCCCCGATCCTGCCCGTGCATTGTCGGAGTACGAAGGGCTGGTCGGTGTGAGCAGGGATTTGGATGCGGGGAGACTGCTTGAGGCGTATCGGAACGGCGTGTTTCCGTGGTTTTCTCGGGACGGGTGGTTTTTTTGGTATGCGGTCGGGCCCCGTGCGGTGGTGTTTCCCGACAGGCTGCATATTCCGCGTTCGCTGGCGAAAACGCTGCGCAACGGCAGCTATCGGGTTACGGTCAACGGCTGTTTTGCGGAAGTTGTCGCGCATTGTGCGGCAGCGGCGCGCCCGAATCAGGATGGGACTTGGATTGCGCCTGAGTTTCAGACGGCATACCTTCAGCTGCATGAAATGGGACACGCGCATTCTTTCGAGTGCCATTATCCCGATGAAAACGGTAGAACGAGGTTGGCGGGCGGGTTTTACGGCGTTCAGATCGGCAAGGTGTTTTATGGCGAATCGATGTTTGCGTTGCAACCGGATGCGTCGAAAATCGCGTTTGCCTGCGCCGTGCCGTTTCTCGCGTCTTTGGGCGTGGAACTGATAGACTGCCAGCAGGACACGGAACATATGCGCCGTTTCGGATCGGAATTGCTGCCGTTTGCGGATTTTGCCGTCCGGCTCCGAAGCCTGAATGCCGTACCTTTGAAAGAGGCGGTAGGCTGCTGCGAAGTGGCGTGCAACAGGCTGGGATAGCGGTTCTTGTGTGAAAATGCCGTCTGAAACTTGAAAATATTGGGTTTCAGACGGCATTTTGTTTGACGGTTTATTGCTTATTTGAGCGGGCGTACTTCAAGTCCGAACATGCGGCGTGCAGTGTTCAGCATTTGACAGCTGAATCCCCATTCGTTGTCATACCATGCGAAGACTTTAACCATGTTGCCGTCGACGACTTTGGTCAGCGTTGAGTCGAAGTGGCTGGCTTGCGTGGTGTGGTTGAAGTCCATGGAAACAAGCGGCAGGGTGTTGTAGCCCAAAACACCTTTGAGCTCGCCTTCTTCGGAGGCAGCTTTCAGCAGTGCGTTGATTTCTTCGGCTGTCGTGTCGCGTCCGGCCTGGAAGCTTAAATCGACCAGGGAAACGTTGACGGTCGGTACGCGGATGGCAAGCCCGTCGAGTTTGCCTTTCAATTCGGGCAGTACCAGTCCGACGGCTTTTGCCGCGCCGGTTTTGGTCGGAATCATGTTCTCTATGCCGCTGCGTGCCCGGCGGAGGTCTTTGTGGCGCACGTCGGTTACGGTCTGGTCGTTGGTCAGGGCATGGATGGTCGTCATCGCGCCTTTGACGATGCCGACGCTTGCGCTCAATACTTTGGCGACAGGGGCGAGGCAGTTGGTGGTGCAGGAGGCGTTGGAAACGACGGTCATGTCGTCGGTTAGGACGCCGTCGTTTACGCCGTAAACGACGGTCGCATCGATATCATCGCCGCCCGGTGCGGAAATGAGGACTTTTTTCGCGCCGCTTTCCAGATGTATTTTGGCTTTTTCTTTGCTGGTAAACGCGCCGGTACATTCCATGACCAAATCTACGCCGAGTTCTTTCCATGGCAGTTCGGCGGGATTTCGGGTGGAGAAGTAGGGAATTTTGTCGCCGTTGATGATGAGGTGGCTGCCGTCATGGGATACGTCGGCGTCAAATCGGCCGTGCACGGTGTCGAATTTGGTGAGGTGGGCGTTGGTTTCAAGGCTGCCGCTGGCGTTGACGGCGACGATTTGGAGCTGGTCTTGGATTTTATAGTCGTAGATGGCGCGCAAAACCTGGCGGCCAATGCGTCCGTAGCCGTTGATGGCGACTTTGATGCCCATGGTTCGTTCCTTTGTTGAGGGTTGGGTAGATTTCGGGGCGGATTATAGCAAATTTGTAGTGGCGTGTAATTAATATTTTATTGAAAACGGCGCTGCCGGATGGGTGGGCGGTAAGATGCGGACGGCACAGGTGCGGCGGACGGAGAGCTTGATAAAATGCCGTCTGAAGCGGCTTCAGACGGCATTTCGGGGAGGGGTCAGGAGGCGGTATTCTGTGCGGCTTCCTGTTTGGCTTTGTATTGTTTGAGGTATTCGAGGGCGGCGGCTTTTTCGCTGTCGCTGCCGTATTTCATATCGCGTTGGGCGCGGCGCAACTCGGCGCGTTCGCGGGCTTCGGCTATCTGTTTCGCCTGATAGTCTTTGCGGTTGTCGGCGGCGGCGAGGCGGTCTTGTTGGGTTTGCGCTTTTGCCATGGCTTTGGCGATGAGGTCGGCAGGGTTAAACGCCGGTTTTTTCGGTGTGTCGGGTGTTTGCGGACGCGCGTTGCGGACGGCGGCTTCGCGTTGTTTGCGTTCGTTGCGTTTGAGGTAGCGCGCACGCGCGTGTTCGGCGGCGGCAAAACGGCTGTCGGCGGACAGGCTGAAGCGGCGCGCGCGGGGCAGGACGGTGTCGGCAACGGGCTGCATATGGATGCAGTCCACGGGGCAGGGGGCGACGCAGAGTCCGCAGCCGGTGCATTCGTCGGCGATGACGGTATGCATAAGTTTGCCCGCGCCCATAATGGCATCGGCAGGGCAGGCGCGGATACAGGCGGTGCAGCCGATACAGGCGGATTCGTCTATCCGGGCGAGTGCTTTGGCTTGGGTTTTGGCAGGTGCGACAAGGGGTTTGCCGAGCAGGGCGGCAAGGTCGCGGACGACGGATTCTCCGCCCGGGGTGCAGAGGTTGTACGCTTCGCCTGTTGCGACTGCCTGTGCGTAGGGCAGGCAGCCGTCGTAGCCGCATTCGCGGCATTGGGTTTGGGGAAGCAGGCGGTCTATGGCGGCGGCTGTGGCGGTCATGTCGGTGTGCGGCTCAAAATCGAAAGGGCGTATTTTAGCAGAATTGTATGCCGCGCCCGTTTCGGATGGTGCGCGGTGTTTTGTTATAATACGGCGGCGTATGCCGTTTCAGACGGCATTTTTCTGTATTTTCCTGTTCGGACGGTCTATGAACGAATTTTCGCTTGCCCCTATTGTGGTTGTTTTGCTGGTGTCGGTCATTACGGTGATCCTGTGCCGCAAGTTCAACATTCCCTCCATGCTGGGCTACCTGCTGGTGGGTTTTTTGGCGGGGCCCGGTATGCTCAGCCTGATTCCGAAAAGCCATGCGACGGATTATTTGGGTGAAATCGGGATTGTGTTCCTGATGTTCAGCATCGGTTTGGAGTTCTCGCTGCCCAAGTTGAGGGCGATGAGGCGGCTGGTGTTCGGGCTGGGCGGTTTGCAGGTCGGCGTTACGATGCTGTCGGTAATGGGCATACTGATGCTGACGGGCGTGCCGTTCAATTGGGCGTTTGCCGTGTCGGGCGCGTTGGCGATGTCGTCCACGGCGATTGTGAGCCGGATTTTGTCGGAAAAGACGGAATTGGGGCAGCCGCACGGTCAGATGGCGATGGGCGTGCTGCTGATGCAGGACATCGCCGTCGTGCCGCTGATGATTCTGATTCCCGCGCTGGCGGGCGGAGGGGACGGAAATATTTGGGCGGCCTTGGGTTTGGCGTTTGCAAAAATGCTGCTGACGCTGGGGCTGCTGTTTTTCGTCGGCAGCAAAATTATGTCGCGATGGTTCAGGATGGTGGCAAAACGCAAATCGTCCGAACTCTTTATGATCAATGTGCTGCTGGTAACCTTGGGTGTGGCTTATCTGACTGAGCTGGAAGGTTTGTCTATGGCGTTGGGCGCATTCGTTGCCGGCATGCTGCTTTCGGAAACGGAATACCGTTTCCAAGTCGAAGACGACATCCGCCCGTTCCGCGATATTTTGCTCGGCTTTTTCTTTATCACGGTCGGCATGAAGCTGGACATTCAGGCATTGATCGGCGGCTGGCGGCAGGTATTGATGCTGTTGGCAATGCTGCTGGTGTTGAAGGCACTGGTTGTGTTTGCCATTGCCTTCAAAATGAAACATTCGGTCGGCGACAGCCTCAAAACGGCTTTGTATCTCGCACAAGGCGGCGAGTTCGGCTTCGTGATGCTGGCCATTGCCGGGCAGCTTGATATGGTTTCGCCAGAATGGGAACAGGCGGCGACGGCGGCGGTTCTGCTGTCGATGATTATCGCGCCCTTCCTCTTGGGCGGCAGCGATGCACTGGTCGGGCGTTTGGTCAAATCAAGCTGGGACATGAAGTCGCTCGATCTGCACAGTATGCTGGTAGAAACCATGAGCAAGTCCGACCATGTGCTGATTGTCGGCTTCGGCAGGGGCGGGCAGACGGTCGGACGCGTCCTTGCTCAAGAGGATATTCCGTATTTCGCGCTCGACTTGGACATTGTGCGGGTGCAGGTTGCCAGAAGTGCGGGCGAACCGGTGTCGTTTGGCGATGCAAAACGCAGGGAAGTATTGGAAGCCGCCGGTCTGGGACGGGCGAAAATGGTGGTGGTTACGCTCAACAATATGCACGAAACGCAACACGTTTTAGACAATGTGCTGTCCATGTATCCCAATATGCCCGTATATGTGCGCGCCACCAACGACGATTATGTGAAAACGTTTACCGATATAGGTGCGGAAGAAGCCGTGTCGGACACCAAAGAAACCGGACTCGTGCTGGCAGGCTATGCGATGTTGGGCAACGGCGCGTCGTACCGGCACGTCTATCAGACGATGGCAAATATCCGCCACAGTCGTTATGCCGCATTGGAGGGACTGTTTGTCGGCAGCGATGACGAAGTGGGATTCGGTGAAAACGGCGAAACTGTTTGTCGCCATGCTTTTTCTTTGGCGCAAGAGGCTTATGCCGTCGGAAAAACAATCGGCGCACTGCCTTTGGACAGGCACGGCATCAAACTGCTGTTCGTCCGCCGCCGTACCGCGAGGATTGAAAATCCCGTTCCTTCCTTTGTTTTGGAAGGCGGAGACATATTGGTCGTCGTCGGCAAAAAGGATGAAATTATTTCGTTTGAAAACTGGAGTTTGCAAGGTGATTGAATGGGGCGGTCAAATAATGCTTGCATGAAGGCCGATTATTTGGTCTAATAGCGTTTTCGCAAATCGCAGGGGTGATTAGCTCAGTTGGTAGAGCGTCTGCCTTACAAGCAGAATGTCGGCGGTTCGACTCCGTCATCACCCACCAAGTTTCCTTTCATTGTTGCAAACAATGGATGCGCGGTGGTAGCTCAGTTGGTTAGAGTACCGGCCTGTCACGCCGGGGGTCGCGGGTTCGAGCCCCGTCCGCCGCGCCAAGTTTCACAATACTGACTCTGTCGGTATTTTTTATACACGGGTGATTAGCTCAGTTGGTAGAGCGTCTGCCTTACAAGCAGAATGTCGGCGGTTCGACTCCGTCATCACCCACCAAGTTTCCTTTCATTGTTGTTAAACAGTGGATGCGCGGTGGTAGCTCAGTTGGTTAGAGTACCGGCCTGTCACGCCGGGGGTCGCGGGTTCGAGCCCCGTCCGCCGCGCCAAGTATTGAAAATACCGACCTTAGGGTCGGTATTTTTTCGTCTGCCCGATTTGATGGGTTTGTCTGTTTTGGGTCTGTTTCGCCCGGATATTGCTGTTTTAATCTGGTTTTGTATCATTGGATGGTATTTCCGATACGGATTCGGACAGTTGTTGCGTGCTGTTCTGATGTTGCTTACCTGTCGTATCAATGGGCAGGAGGATGCTTGCGGATTTTATGGCTTTCTTTCTTGCCGTTTTGTGGGTTGAAATGTCGGCGGATATGTCGGATATTTTTGAAAATGCCGTCTGAAGGTTTCAGACGGCATTTTTGTCAGGCGGTTTCGGGTTCGCGGATGGGGAGGACAAGCAGGGCTGCCGTGCCGGCGAGTACGGCATCGGCGTACCACATCCAGCCGTAGTCGCCGAATCGTGTAATCACGATACCGCCGATGTATGAGCCGAGGAAGCCGCCGATTTGGTGGGTGAGCATCACCAGTCCGAACAGGGTGGCGAGGTAGCGTGTGCCGAAGAGTTTGCCGGTAACGGCGGCGGTCGGGGCGACGGTGGCGAGCCATGTGAATCCGAGTGCGGCGGCGAAAATATAGAAATTAAAGTCGGTCTTGGGCGAAAAAATGTAGATGAGTATCATCGCGGCGCGCGAGGTGTACAGTCCGAACAGGACGTATTTGCCCCGAACGCGGCTTGTGCACCAGCCTGAGAACACGCAACCGGCGATGTTTGCCAGTCCGATGATGGCAATGGATGTTGAGGCGACGGTGGCGGGCAGTCCGCACAGGGTGACTTCCGTGGGTAGGTGGGTTACGAGAAAGGCGATGTGGAAGCCGCAGGCGAAAAAGCTCAGGTGCAGCAGGATGTAGCTTGGGGTTTTGAAGGCGGTTTTGACTGCTTCTCCGAGGCTTTGTCCGTGTGTGGCTTGGGTGTGTTGGGTGTGGGCGGCGTTGTTGCCGCCGGCAAGCCACCATGAGACGGGCAGAGTCAGCAGGGCGATTGCGCCCCAAACGTAAAATGTACCCGTCCAGCCGACTTCGGGCAGGACGACGAGTCCTTGAACCAGCGGTGCGAACAGGAATTGTCCTGCCGAACCGCCTGCGTTGACCAGTCCGGATGCCAAGCCGCGTTTGTGTGCGGGGACTTGGGCGGCAACCTGCCCCATAATGATGGAGAAACCGCCTGAGCCTGTGCCGAATGCGAGCAGCAGCCCGACGGCAACCATCAGCCCCCAATAAGTCGGGATGTTGGGGGCAATCAGGCAGGCGCAGACGAGCAGGACTGCGCCGCCGCTTAATACCCTGAACGCGCCGAAACGGTCGGCAAGCGCGCCGGACAATGGTTGCGATATGCCCCACATCAGTTGGAAAACGGCGATGATGAGGCTGAATTGGGCAATGCTCAATTCGGTGGTGTTGACGACGGGTTGGACGAACAGTCCGAGCGTCATCCTCATGCCGATGGTAATCAGCAGGATGAATGCGGCGGCAGCAATGACCGCCCAGAGTTTGGGTGTTTTCGATGCGGTGTGCGTCATAATGTGTATTTTGAGTCGGTTAAGTTTGCGGATTTTAACAACCCGGATGATTCGGGCTAAATAATTCCTGATTCTTTGGATATAGCTAGCTCGAAGGTACGGGCAAATGCCGTCTGAAAGGGCTTAATGGGCATTTGCGGTTCGGGTTAATATTTGTGCCGTATTTGTTAATTCCGGTTAGTATAGTGGATTAAATTTAAACCAGTACGGTGTTGCCTCGCCTTGCCGTACTATTTGTACTGTCTGCGGCTTCGTCGCCTTGTCCTGATTTAAATTTAATCTACTATAAAACGGGCGGGGCGGGGACGATGAGTGGCTGCCGGCCGGTTTTGCACGGGCGGCAATGATGCCCGGCGCAAGGTGCGCCGTTTCGGGAGGCGTGTGTGATGGGTTTTCTGATTGGTTTGAGCCGCAACCTGACGCGGTTTACGGCTTTGGTCATTTTGCTTGCGTCGGCGGTTGCGTTTATCGAACCGGCTTCGTTTGCATGGGTCAAGGGCGATGTTCAGGCTTTGGTGTCGGGCATCATTATGCTGGGTATGGGGATGACTTTGGGCAGGGAGGACTACCGGATTTTGGCGCAGCGTCCTTTGGATGTGTTTATCGGTGCGGCGGCGCAATATACCGTGATGCCGCTGCTCGCCATCGGTATTGCCAAGCTGTTCGACCTTTCGCCGGGGCTGACTTTGGGGCTGGTGTTGGTGGGGGCGTGTCCGGGCGGCGTGTCGTCCAATATTATGGGCTTCCTTGCCAAAGGCGATGTGGCGTTTTCAGTCGGGATGACGACGGTGTCCACGGTGCCGGCTCCGGCCGTCAAGCCTTTGTGGATGACCTGCCTGGCCGGTCAGACGGTGGATATGGACGGTTGTGGGATGTTCCGGTTCAGTGCCGTAGCAACTGTATTTTTGCCCGACGGGGTGAAAAATACAGTTGCTACATCCTCCCCTGCACAACACCTTACGACCGCTGAAAAAATTTCAGGCGGCATTTTTGCCAAATGCAAAAATATCCCGTTATTCCCGCGAAAGCGGGAATCCGGAAACTTAACGCTGCGGCAATTTGTCGGAGACGGCTGAAACTCAACGGGCTAGATTCCCGCCTGCGCGGGAATGACGGGGGTTTGGCGGGAATGGCGGGGGTTTATCAGAAATGACCGAAACTCAAAAGCGGGCAGCCTTGTTTACGCCTTCAAAATATCGAGTAATTTCAAATCGACTTTTTCGGCATCGAATTTATCTTTGGCAATCGCATAACTTGCATTCCCCATCAGGCGGACGGCTTCCCTGTTTTCGATAAAATAAATCATTTTTTCGGCCAAGATGCGGGGATTCCAAGGTTCGATCAGGAAGCCGTTGACCTTGTCGGCAACCGTTTCCCTGCATCCGGGGACATCCGTCGTAATCACCGCCCTGCCGACGGCCATTGCCTCCTGAGTGCTTCGGGGAACGCCTTCCCTATAAGACGGCAATACGAATATATGATGTTCTTTTATCACTTCGGAAACATTGTTCACAAAACCGGGGAAACGGATAATATCGCGGGCAATAAGCCGTTTCAAATCGCCCCCCCCCCCGCGCGATTTGTCGATTGCGCCCAAAGCGGTAAAAACCGTATTGGGGTATTTGCCCTTAACCCGTTCCGCCGCCCGAATAAAATCATCAATCCCTTTTTCTTTCAGAAATCTGCCGATAAAGAGAAATTTTACGGGTTCTTTTTCATCGGGAATATCCGCCTCGGAATAAGGATATTGCCGCAAATCCAGACCGATTCCGCCCAAAATATGGATGTTTTTTATTTTGATGCCGTATTTGTCCGTCAGTTCGTCTTTGTCGTCGGGGTTTAATACAATCAGGCTTTCCAACATCGGCAGGGCAATGCGGTACAAGGCAGTCAAAATCCCCTTTATGATTTTTGTTTTTAACGGTATGCCTTCCGGCTGCGGGGTAAATGCGAATCCCAAACCTTCCAGCATCCCGACGATTCTGGGCACGCCTGCCAGTTTTGCGGCAAAAGTGCCGAAAATCACGGGTTTTGCGAAATAAGGGAAAACCAAATCCGGCGATATTTTTTTGAGTGCTTTAAATATGAGGAAGGTGGATTTTATATCGGAAAACGGGTTCAGCCCGCTGCGGTTTGAACGGTAGGTAACGGGTGTAACCCCCATTTCCCTGATAATATCCAAATCGTTATCGGAAAACTCCGATACAAAGGCATACACCTGATGGTTTTTGCCGATTAATCTTTTAATGACGGGGGCGCGGAAACCGTAAATGCTGGATGCGACTGTGGTGATAAAAACGATTTTCATCGTGTTTCCTTTTCGGTTGAACCCTGCCCTTTGGGGCGGTAGAATCAGACTCTATTTGGGAGGGGGCGTAACCCCTTCCAAATCAGGACGACACATAGGGCGGTGCTTTATGTGTCGTCCTGTGTGTTGAAACATAAGGCGGACACCTTGAATATATGATTGGAAATACGGTCTGCTACGGCAGGGTTTCGTCCCGCAATCCGGCAGGGCTTGGGTTTGCCTGCGTATTATAAGGCTGCCTTGTGTGCCGCGAAGTGCCGGTAACGGGAGGGGTGTTTTGAAAATGCCGTCTGAAACGGTTTCAGACGGCATTTCGATGTCGGCGGCGGCTTTGCGGAATCAGCCTTTGAAGCGTTTGAACACCAGCGTGCCGTTGGTGCCGCCAAAGCCGAAGGAGTTGGAAATGGCAACGTCGATTTCCGCGTCGCGTGCTTCGTTGGCGCAGTAGTCCAAATCGCAACCGGCTTCGATGTCCTGTTCGACAAGGTTGATGGTCGGCGGGATTTTGCCGTCGTGTATCGCCAAAATGCTGTACACCGCCTCCACGCCGCCCGCCGCGCCGAGCAGGTGGCCGGTCATCGATTTGGTCGAGCTGACGACGGTTTTGTAGGCGTGTTCGCCGAACGCGCGTTTGAGGGCTTTGGTTTCGTTGGCATCGCCCAAGGGAGTGGACGTGCCGTGTGCGTTGACGTAATCCACGTCTTCGGGATTCAGTCCGGCATCTTTCAGCGCACGAGTAACCGCCAATGCAGGACCTTCTTCGTTCGGCGCGGTAATGTGGTAGGCATCGGAACTCATGCCGAAGCCGACGATTTCGGCGTAGATTTTCGCGCCGCGTTTTTTGGCGTGTTCCAATTCTTCCAACACCAATACGCCCGCGCCTTCGCCGATGACGAAGCCGTCGCGGCCTTTGTCCCACGGACGGGAAGCGGCGGCGGGGTTGTCGTTGCGGGTGGAGAGGGCTTTCATCGCGGCAAAACCGCCCACGCCCAAAGTGCTGATCGCGCCTTCGGCACCGCCTGCAATCATTACGTCAGCGTCGCCGTATTTAATCAGTCGGGCGGAGTCGCCGATGGAGTGTGCGCCGGTGGTGCAGGCGGAAACCATCCCGTAGCTGGGGCCGCGGTAGCCTTTGAGGATGGTAACGTGTCCGGAAATCAGGTTGATCAGCGAACCGGGGATGAAGAAAGGGTTGATTTTGCGCGCGCCGCCTTCGATTACGGCTTTGCCTGTGGCCTCGATGCTGGGCAGTCCGCCGATGCCGGAACCGATGTTTACGCCGACGCGGTCTTTATCGAGGTTTTCCACATCGTCCAAACCCGAATCGGCAATTGCCTGCAATGCGGCGGCAATGCCGTAGTGGATAAATACGTCCATGCGGCGTGCTTCTTTCGCGCTGATGTATTGTCCGATGTCGAAACCGCGCACTTCGCCGGCGACACGGCTGTTGATGTCGGATGCGTCAAAGCGGGTAATCGCGCCGATGCCGCTTTTGCCGGCGAGCAGGTTGTCCCAAGCCTCTGCGACAGTGTTGCCGACAGGGGAAACCTGACCTAAGCCTGTAATGACTACTCTTCTCTGACTCATGATAACCTCGCTGTTGGTTGTCGGAATGGGGGCATATGCGGCTGTCGTGCAGATGCCGTCTGAAATTTGCGGCAGGGGTTCAAACAGTTTGCCATATAAGGGAAAAGCCTCTATTGCGCGGTGCAGCAGAGGCTGTTGTGTCGGGCGACGACCGGTTAGCCGTTGTGGGCATTGATGTAGTCGATAGCCAGTTGGACGGTGGTGATTTTTTCGGCATCTTCGTCGGGGATTTCGCAACCGAATGCTTCTTCCAAAGCCATAACCAGCTCCACGGTGTCCAGAGAATCCGCGCCCAAGTCGTCTTGGAAGGAAGATTCGTTTTTCACGTCGGCTTCGTTTACGCCCAGTTGTTCAGCAACAATTTTCTTAACTTGTTGTTCGATGTTTGACATATCAGTCGTTCCTTTATGCCTTGCGGCAGGTTGTTTAAGGGAAATAAATCGGTGGTATTGTACCGACTTTTAATAGAGTTTTCTATCTAATGCCTATTATATCAATATTTGCCGATTTGTACATTTTTGGGTGCGGCGGGTTTTGTCGTTCAAGTTTGACCTGTGTGCCGTATGTTTGGCGGGATTTCGGTTAAAATGACGGCATTTCCATCTGAAGCAGAAAGCCCTGTCATGTATCCACTTGCCCGCCGCATCCTGTTTGCACTCGATGCCGAAAAAGCCCACCACTTCACGCTCGACGCGCTCAACACGGTTTATAAGCTCGGTCTGATTCCCGTAACCGACAACCGTACCAAACCTGTAAAACTGATGGGTATGGATTTGCCCAATCCTGTCGGACTTGCCGCCGGACTCGATAAAAACGGCGAATACATCGACGCTTTGGGTGCGCTCGGTTTCGGCTTCATCGAAATCGGCACGGTTACGCCCAAACCGCAGCCCGGCAACCCGCAGCCGCGCCTCTTCCGCGTTCCAGAACACCAAGGCATCATTAACCGCATGGGTTTCAACAACCACGGTATCGACACCATGATACGCAACATCGAAAAAAGTAAATTCAGCGGCGTATTGGGCATCAATATCGGCAAAAACGCCATAACACCTATCGAAAACGCTGCCGATGATTATTTAATCTGCCTCGAAAAAGCCTACGCACACGCAAGTTACATTACCGTCAATATTTCCTCGCCCAACACCAAAAACCTCCGCGCGCTGCAAGGTGGCGACGAGTTGAGCGCATTGCTTGAGGCTTTGAAAAACAAACAGGCACAGCTTGCCTCTGTACACGGGAAATACGTTCCGCTCGCCGTCAAAATCGCCCCCGATTTGGATGAAGCACAAATCGAAGACATCGCCCACGTTGTCAAATCCGTCGAAATGGACGGTATCATCGCTACCAATACCACCATCGACAAATCAAGCCTCGGCAGCCATCCGCTCGCAGGCGAGCAGGGCGGTTTGAGCGGGCTGCCCGTTCATGAAAAAAGTAATCGGGTGTTGAAGCTGTTGGCAGACCACATAGACGGCGCATTGCCGATTATCGGAGTAGGCGGCATTATGGAAAGCGGGGACGCGGCAGAGAAAATCCGCTTGGGCGCGACCGCCGTCCAGGTGTACAGCGGATTGATATACAAAGGTCCGGCATTGGTCAAAGAATGTTTGAAGGCATTGGCGAGATGACGCGCCCCGCCCAAAATGCCGTCTGAACGCACGTTTTGCCGTTCAGACGGCATTTTTATTTCCTTTTCCTGCCTGTCGTCCCTTGAAAATCCCAAACGCGCCGCCCTGTTTGAAACAAAGCAAACGCCCGCCGCGAACCGGACAATCTTGATACGCAGCCAAAGCAAGCCCGGCGGCAAGTTGTTAAACATATAAATAATTGATATAAAAAATAATTTTATGCCGTGGTGGACGGTTTGAGAAAACGCAAAATATTAACGGCATTGAAATTCATTATGTGGAAAATAAGGATATGGGGATAAAAATAGATGGGACTGTCCTAGATAACTAGGATAAACTCGATTTTACTAATTGTTTTAAGATGGAACAAGAACTTTTATCTCACTGTTGTTAAAACGCCATTCGCACTCCTTTAAATACAGCTCAAAATGCTCTTTGGGAATGCCGTTAAACTTGCGTAAATGACGTTTTGCCCTGTTCCAAAAGTTCTCAATTCCATTGATATGGTTTTGTCGTTCGGCAAAATGTGTACTGTGATTGATACGAAAACGAAGTTTCAGCGAAGCTAAAATGGCTAAATTCGCTCACATCTAATACATCGTAGCTACGATAACAATCCGTATAAACAATGCTGTCAGGTTTCACTTGTTCACGGATTATAGGAAATAAAGTGGCGGTTTGAGTATTCGGTACAGTAACCGTATAAACCTTACCATTTCGCTTCAAAAGACCGGATACGGAGATTTTACCGGCAGCACCGCGACCGCGTTTACCTTTGCGTTGCCCGCCAAAATAACTTTCATCTGCTTCTACTTCGCCATCAAACATTTCTAAATGTGGACTGTTTTGATAAAAGTGTGGTTTTGATCGGCTGCAACCGTGTCCGTTTTGCCCAATTAAATGGTGATGAGTTGGAAACATTCTCCCGTTTTTTTAGAAAGTTGGGTTATGAATTAGAATAAATGAAGGCCGTCTGAAAGTTCAGACGGCCTTTTTTAATGGTTGTTAATGATGATGGTGGGCATGGCGTGCGGCTGCGCGTTTGGTACCGACAGGCACAATCAGCGTTGCGTAAGTATTGTCTTTCTGACATACGCTTTTATTGCCGTAATCGGTCTCGTTCACGACTTTGATTTTCCACAAACCGTCAATCAGAGTAATCACATTGACCACGCCGTTTTTATCGGTTTTGCCGGAGAAGCCTTGAGGTTCGCGGTGGTCATGGGTTGATTCCAAGTCCATTTCCGCCAAAGTGTCCGAGCTGGCGGTAACAGTGGCTTTAACCAAAGGCTCGCCTTTGTACAGGACTTTGACGGGCAAAATACCGCCGGCTTTGACTTCGTTCGGATTTTTCAGCGGAACCAGTTCCAGCTCTTGGCCGATAGGGCGGGTCAATACCGCTTCATCAACTGCGCCGTTGCCCACTTGGACAAAGCTCTTTCCGAACATTTGCGCCTGTTCGCAATAGGTTGCGCCGGCCAGCTGTTTCAAGGTTTGCTGTTTCCAGCCGTCTTGGTTTTTCGACCAGAAAGTCGGTTTGTAGGTTGCGCTGACCCAGTAGGAGCCTTCAGGCAAAGCGGCTTTGGAAACGTATTGATAGTTTTCGCCTTTATTTACCAAATCAACGGTTTTCTTTGAGCTGCCGGTCAATTGCAGCGGTTTGAAAATATGTACGCGGTCGTCGGCGATTTTTTCGACATTGGGGAAGTCATGGCTGTAACCCAAATCCGCATGCAGGATTTGTCCGGCAGGCTGATGTGTCGGTGCGGCCACCCAAACATCGTGCGCCTGCGCCACTGCGCCCAATCCCAGCAATCCTAAAAGCATCCATTGTTTCATAGTTTCTACACTCCATTTTGTTGTTGAATGAAAGGCCTTGTATTTTGGCGAGTAGAAACATTACTCTTATCTGCATTTTTTGTAAATAAAAAGTAATCGTAAACGATGAAAATAATAGGCTGCGGTATTTTTATTAACGCCTACTAACTCTGCTGCTGTTTTTGCAGTTACACCTGCGACAAATAGCTCAATGAGTTTATTTTGTTTATACTGGCTTAGACGACTTTTTCTCATAGGGATAATTCTAACTTAATTTGAATTTCCCTAGTTATCTAGGACAGCCCCAAATAGATTTTATGTTTAAGGATTCGATATGTTTAAGGACGAACTAAATGAATTTATCCGATTGATATCCGATCCGGAAAGTGAATTGGATGAATGGTATTTGAGTGATTTTAAAGATGAACATATATGGAAAATGCAAAGTTACGAAGCATTTTCATGCTTGCGTGAAACAATCCCCTATTTGTTTGCTTATCCCCGATACGGGTATGAACTGTTGGAAATAATTTCCGCTTTAAAAGAAACGTCTGATACGACAGAATTATTTTATGAGCCGGGTATCGTGCCTTTGCTGATTGATTTATATAAAGAAGATAGTTATCTGGTAAATATGGTCAAACGGATATTCAAATGATGAAAGGGGCGCGGGCGTTTGCTTGGCGGAAGGCAGGTAATCCAGTTTGAAGGACGCGGAAGCCGATACGTTAAAAAGGATGAAAAATGGAAAACGGGCAACGGAATAAACGGTTTCCCTTGGAAAAACGAATTTTTTATCTGGAGCATTTGGGGCGGTATCTGATGATTTGCGCCTTATCGGATTATTCCCAAAACAAACATACTGTCGTTATGGCAAATTTTCTCCATCCGGATGAAAAAACGGATTGGCGGAATTTGGATGATTTATTCAATGAGTTGGTTTTAGAGGAATTACAGGCTTCATTTATGGATTGGTATCCGACTGTTGAAGAGGCAATCAGCCGTCATTTGGAAGACTTTTCGTAACAGGCATAATCGGAAGGGGCGGAATGACGGGGCAGGCAAACCGATGCGTGAACACGGAGCAGGCAACCAGAGTAAAAAATGAACCTTGATTTAACCGCGCAAAAAGTCCGCCTTTCTTGGAAGGATATTCTGTGGGGATATGAGAATAAATACTTGGGTTGGGCTGATGTAGTAGCTTATGCCCGAAAAATGACGCTTTCAGATCATGATGAACGCGTGTTCAAGCTATCTTTAATCAACAAATCCAATATTCTTGAATTAAAACCTGTTCTGGAAGATTTGGCTTCGGAAATGAGTGGTTATTCCCCTAAAAATTGGCTGTACATCCTCTTAAGCGATGTATTCCATAGAAAAGAAGAATTTGAGGATCCTTTGGGGGAAGTTGAAAAAATTTATGCAGATTTCGATTATCCGGAAGAAATAGAATCATTTGTCAGGTATATGCCGCCCAAAGACGGTTATACCCCTTCCCATCATCGTGATGAAGAAAATATTGCCCGGCTGTATCTGAATTGGGCAAAATATTTGGGCAAATAAGGCAGGCCGGATTCAAATGCCGTCTGAAATGGGCTTTCAGACGGCATTTTGATTATCCCTTATAATTAGGTCATTTTTATTTTCTCATCAGCAGATACTATCATGGCAACCATTCACACCCTTCTCCTTGTTGACGGCTCTTCTTATCTCTACCGCGCTTATCACGCGATGGCGCAATTGACCGCGCCTGACGGTGCGCCGACGGGGGCGATGTATGGCGTGTTGAACATGCTGCGTCGGCTGCGCTCGGATTATGTGCACGATTATTGCGCGGTAGTGTTTGATGCGAAGGGTAAGAATTTCCGCCACGAGATGTTTCCCGACTATAAGGCGACGCGTCCGCCGATGCCGGACGATTTGCGCCCGCAGGCAGAAGCCTTGCCGGATTTGGTGCGCCTGATGGGTTGGCCGGTGCTGGTGATTCCGCAAGTGGAAGCGGACGACGTTATCGGCACTTTGGCTAAGATGGCTAGCGAAGCAGGTTGGAACGTGGTGGTATCTACCGGCGATAAGGACATGGCGCAGTTGGTGAACGAGCGCGTAACGCTGGTAAACACGATGAGCGGCGAAACGCTGGATATTGAAGGCGTGAAGGAAAAATTCGGCGTGCGCCCCGACCAAATCCGCGATTATCTCGTGCTGATGGGCGACAAGGTGGACAACGTGCCGGGCGTGGAAAAGTGCGGCCCGAAAACGGCGGTGAAATGGCTGGAAGCTTACGGCTCGCTGGCCGGTGTGATGGAACACGCTTCGGAAATCAAGGGCAAGGTCGGCGAGAATCTGCGTGCCGCCCTGCCGCGCCTGCCGCTGTCGTATGATTTGGTAACGATTAAAACCGATTTGGATTTGCACACCGAGCTTTCAGACGGCCTCGAAAGCCTGCGCCGTACTTTGCCGAAATGGTCGCAGCTTGCGGTTGATTTCAAACGCTGGGGCTTTCGCACTTGGCTGAAAGAGGCGGAAAGCCGTATGCACGAAGCGGCGGACGGCGATTTGTTCGGCAGTGAGCATATCGGCGAACAAGCCGTATTGGCGATGGAAACACAGCCTGAAAAACAACCCGAACTCGCCCCAGCCCCCGAAAAGCTGGATTATCAAGCCGTTACCACCGAAGCTCAGTTTGCCGCCTTGTTGGACAGATTGGCGCAGGCGGAAAAAATCGGTATTGATACGGAAACCACGTCATTAGACGCGATGAACGCCTCGTTGGTCGGCATCAGCATCGCCTTCCAAGCAGGCGAAGCGGTTTACATCCCCGTAGGGCACAGCCTGACTGCCGCGCCCGAACAGCTTGATTTGCAAGACGTATTAGGTCGTCTGAAACCGCATTTGGAAAACCCCGCCCTGAAAAAAATCGGTCAAAACCTCAAATACGACCAACACGTTTTCGCCAACTACGACATCGCGCTGAACGGCATTGCCGGCGATTCCATGCTCGCTTCCTACATCATCGAGAGCCATCTCGGACACGGCTTGGACGAATTGTCCGAACGCTGGCTCGGCCTGGAAACCATTACCTACGAATCGCTGTGCGGCAAAGGCGCGAAGCAAATCGGTTTTGCCGACGTCGCCATCGGGCAGGCGACCGAATACGCCGCCCAAGACGCCGATTTCGCCCTGCGCCTCGAAGCGCACCTGCGCACGCAAATGGACGAAAAACAGCTTGAAATGTATGAAAGAATGGAGCTGCCCGTCGCGCAGGTATTGTTTGAAATGGAACGCAACGGCGTACAAATCGACCGCGCCGAACTCGCCCGCCAAAGCGCGGAACTCGGCGCAGAGCTGATGAAGCTCGAACAAGAAGCCTACGCCGCCGCAGGCCAGCCGTTCAATCTCAATTCGCCCAAACAGCTGCAAGAAATCCTGTTCGACAAAATGGGCATCCCCATCAAAGGCCTGAAAAAAACCGCCAAAGGCGGCATTTCCACCAACGAAGCCGTGCTCGAACAGCTCGCGCCCGACTACCCCTTGCCCAAAATCATCCTGCAAAACCGCAGCCTGGCGAAACTCAAATCCACCTACACCGACAAACTGCCCGAAATGATTTCCCCCAAAGACGGCCGTGTGCATACCACCTACGCCCAAGCCGTCGCCATTACCGGCCGCCTCGCCAGCAACAACCCCAACCTGCAAAACATCCCCATCCGCACCGCCGAAGGCCGCCGCGTGCGCCGCGCCTTTACCGCGCCACCGGGCAGCGTCATCGTTTCCGCCGACTATTCCCAAATCGAACTGCGCATCATGGCGCACCTCTCTGGAGACAAAACCCTCATTGCCGCATTCCAAAACGGCGAAGACGTACACCGCCGCACCGCCGCCGAAGTGTTCGGCACTGCGCCCGAAAACGTCTCGCCTGAGCAACGCCGCTACGCCAAAACCATCAACTTCGGCTTAATCTACGGTATGGGGCAATACGGCCTTGCCAAATCATTGGGCATCGACAACCTTTCCGCCAAAAACTTTATCGACCGCTACTTCGCCCGCTACCCCGGCGTCGCCGAATACATGCAGCGCACCAAAGAACAAGCCGCCGCCCAAGGCTTCGTCGAAACCCTGTTTGGCCGCCGCCTCTACCTGCCCGACATCCGCAACAAAAACGCCAACGCCCGCGCCGGAGCCGAACGCGCCGCCATCAACGCCCCCATGCAAGGCACCGCCTCCGACCTTATCAAACGCGCCATGATAGACGTGTCCCGCTGGCTGGTTTCAGACGACCTGAAGAGCAAACTGATTATGCAGGTGCATGACGAACTGGTACTGGAAGTACCTGAAGCCGAACTGGATTTAGTCAAAGAAAAACTGCCGCAGATTATGGCGAAAGTGGATGAAGGGATGTTGAAAGTGCCGCTGGTGGCTGAGGTTGGCGTAGGGGAGAATTGGGAAGAGGCACATTGAGAATGCACAAGTATTGAACTGTTACGTTTTGATTTATCAAAATTTAAGGAAGTAAAATACCCGATTCGAATGATTGGAAATCAATAGTATTAAACATTGTTTGCGGTATTGTTACAGCTGTCATTATAGGTATATTTACCGGTTTATGGAAAAAATCCAGATATAAATGTCAAGAATGGGTATCTGGAAATTCTGATCGGATACCTGTTCAAGATACGTCGTTTTATCCTAATGATATAAAAGCCAAGAGGAGGTATGAAGTAAAAAAATTTATTGGCGAAGTGTTTTTTTATACACTTACTTATTTGATTATTTTGGTATCTTTTCCTATGCCAATTTATTCAACGACCCTTTTGGTACAAATCGGCTTTATTTGAGTCAGGCCAAATATATTGGAATGTATTTTCCTGAAATCTCAATGACTGGCGGATACGCTAATATTCAGGAGGGAAATAATTGAGAAAATTTTTTGTCACTGCAGCAATAATTATATTTACTATATTATTTAATAAATATGATCAACAGAATTGCATGAAAAAAATAATTTTTATAAATAATAGAGTTCACTTGTTTAAAACTCAGAAAGGAAGATACCCATCTAATTTAAGCGAGATTAATATTTATCCACATGAAATTTTAGGATGTAATTTTTTTAGCTATAACGTGCCTGGCTGGGGGAATTGTAATTACATATCGTATAACCACGGACACTATATTTTAAGTATAGATAGTGTTTTCAATGGTTGTTTAACAGAGTCTGAAGACGAGTCTATTTATTTAAACTCAGGGAGATATGATTTCTAAAAGCCGGCGGCGACATCAATATCCGCAGCCGCGAGGGCGACATTACCGTCCAAGGCAGCAACATTACTGCGGGCGACACCATCCGCCTCGATTCCGCGCGCGACATCCTGCTGCAGTCGGCCCAAGACAGCCAACATCAGGACGGCAAAAACCGCAATGCCGGCGTACAAGTCGGCGTCGGGGTTTCCGTCGGTGCGCAAACCGGTGTCTATATCTATGCCGAAGCGGCCTACGGCAAAGGCAAAAACCGTTCGGACAGCCAAACCCATCAAAACACCCTGCTGCAATCGGACAAACTGCAGCTCAGCAGCAAGGGCAATACCGTGTTGAACGGTGCCCAAGCCCATGCCCGACGCATCGACGCCGATGTCGGCGGCACCCTTTATATCGAAAGCCCGCAGGACACTGTCGAACAGGAGAGCAAACAAAGCGGCGGCGGCATCCGCGCCCAAGTCGCGCTCGGTACCGCATGGAGCGTATCCGGCAACTACAACCAAAGCAAAGCCAGCGGCCACAGCCGCAGCGTCGGCAGCCAGAGCGGCCTCTTTGCCGGCGAAGGCGGCTACCACATCACAGCCGACAGCGTCCGGCTCAAAGGCGGTGCCATCGCTTCTGCCGCAGATAAAGATCACAACGAACTCACCGCCCGCAGTTTCAGCTTTGAAGACATCCGCAACGAAAGCAGCTACAGTGCCAGCAGCATGGGTATCGGTGCCGGTTATGGCGGTAGCCTGAAAGGCAGCGACGGCTTCAATCAAAGCGCCTTCGGCCGTGCGTCCCAAACCGCCGGCCAGAACATGAACAAAGGCTTCAACTACAGCCCCACCCTGCCGCAACATGAAAGCGGTAACAGCCAAGGCTATACCCGCTCGCTGCTCAGCGAAGGCAACATCACCATCGGCGGCAAAAAAACCAGTGCCCGCGCCCTCGGCATCCATACCGATTCGGCCACTGCCCATCACGGTGCCGACAGCGTTCCCGATCTGCAAAACCTACTCGACAAACAGCAAACCGTCGCCCGATCGACTGCCGCCATCCACAGTGCCGTCGGCACCTATAGGGGCAACCGTGCCAAAGCGGCAGCCGAAGAGCTGGAAAAACAACAGGCCGCCCACGAAGGCCGTCTGAAAGAACAAAACGACGGCAGCTACGAACACTATCTCAGCCTAAGCGACGCACAACGGCAGCAGGAGATGCTGGCCCATTCCCCCGCCTACGCCCAAGCCTACCAAGAAGCCCGAAGCTGGGGCGTAGGCGGCAGCAAAAGCCGTGCGCTTAGCGCCGCCGAAACCCTGATTACCGGCGCATTGGGCGGCCAGGGGGATCTGCAGCTGGCGGCCAATACGTTGGCGCCGTATGCCGCAGCCGCCATCGGCAGGCGCTTCGGCCACGGTGAAAACAAAAACGAAGCCGCGCAAGCAATCGGCCACTTTATGCTCGGCGCGGCCTTGGCCTACGCCAACGGCGCCGACCCGCTTGTCGGCGGCAGCGCTGCCGTTGCCGCCGAACGCGCAGCCGGGTATCTGGCCGGACAATACGACGACGGCCGCACTGCCATCGACCCGATAAGCGGAAAATTCAATCCCAACCTGTTACCCGAGCACATTAAAGAAGAGATCAAAGCGCAGACCGGGGCGCTTGCTTCGGTGGTGGGTGCGGCGGGAGGCAGTCTGAACGGCACCAGCGGCACAAACACCAATGCCCTGTTCAATGCGCAAGTAGGGGGCGTGTTGGGGCAGAATGCGGTGGAGAATAATAATGCCCTAGACCGTTTGGACGGATTCACACCCGGCGAACGAAGCCTGAGAGCCAGAGCAGATAAGATCTACCAAAACAATCCAAAGGGCAAAGACCTTTACATCCGCTCTTACGAAGCCTATGAATTAGAAGCATCCTATCTGGCAGCCAAAGAGATTGTTGTAGGCACATGGGAGGGCATACGCCACCCGTGGGACAATACCATTGTTCCATTGGCCGAAGCCGTTTCCAGTCCCGTGCAAACAGTCAACAAAGTTGTGATGTCCTACGAAAACTGGAAAGCGGTTCGCGACGAAGCATATATCAACAATCCGCAACTTGCAGGCAGAATGGACGCAATGTTTGATGCCCGGGTTGGAACCAATGCAGCATTTATGGTTGTCAGTGGCGGGACGGCATCTGCCATTGTCCGCTCGCCTGCCGCCGCAAAGGTAGTGAATAGTGCCGGGAATTTAAGCAAAATTGTCCGCAAGGCCGAGGCTCCATCCGGAAAGGCTGTTCCTGTCGGCGAAGCCCGCATTCCCCAAAGCCCCCAAGCGGTAAAAGGAACAACCGTTACCCTGTCGCAGGAGCAACGCCTGGCCAACGGAGAGCTGATACCGAAAGGCTCTGTGGTAACGTGGTCGGACAATGCGGTAAAAGTGGTACGGCCCGACGGAATTAAAAAAATATTTAACTCTAAAATTTTAGAGGGAAGTACAGCATCAGTTTATGAATCCAAGCAGCTAATAAACTCTCAACAATTAATTTCTATTTGGCAAAATAACCCTCAATCCATTTGGGGATTATCAGCCGTAAGGATTGCAGAGCATTTTAACAATGCTGGATATAAAGCAACTGTTAGACAAAGCACACAAGGAAGTGGAAAGGCACTTATTGTAAAAATAGAAGGTCATAAAACAATCACTCAAATTCAAGTTCATCCAGGAGGAGGAAGACATGGTGGTGAATACTATAAAATATCTACAACAGATAAAGGGAAAATTAAAATAGTTAACCCTAAAACGTATAATAAAACAAATGAAAAAGCAACTATCTTATATAAATGAAAGGATTATTTATGGATGAGTTATCAAATTTGCGTTGGTCTGTTGTTGCCATGACTCAAGATCCTGATACTCAGAAAAAAATTACAGGATCTAGGCATACTGCTGGGGAGGAAATTGTTTTGGAATTCACTGATGCATTTGAAGAGTGTTTAGATAAAGGAAGTATCTTGACAACTAGACAAAAAGAAATGCTATTAAATTTAAATGCATATATATCTAGCATTAGTGGAGATGGATTCGATTTCATTTGGCTTGATGAATCAGGATTATATAGTCAGGAATGGGGAAATATACGTACATTAGCCAAGCAGGTGCTTAAAGAGTTTGGTTGGGAAAATATTTGTGCTTCTCCCTTGTATGAGAAAATATATATAAAATAAAAATTAGAGCTTAATTGCAAAAACGAAGAAACATCATAGGCCAAAAGCTAAATCGACAGCCTGAAAGCCGGCGGCGACATCAATATCCGCAGCCGCGAGGGCGACATTACCGTCCAAGGCAGCAACATTACTGCGGGCGACACCATCCGCCTCGATTCCGCACGCGACATCCGGCTGCTCTCCGCCCAAGACAGCCAACATCAGGACGGCAAAAACCGCAATGCCGGCGTACAAGTCGGCGTCGGGGTTTCCGTCGGTGCGCAAACCAGTGTCTATATCTATGCCGAAGCGGCCTACGGCAAAGGCAAAAACCGTTCGGACAGCCAAACCCATCAAAACACCCTGCTGCAATCGGACAAACTGCAGCTCAGCAGCAAGGGCAATACCGTGCTGAACGGTGCCCAAGCCCATGCAAAACGCATCGACGCCGATGTTTGTATGGTTCATTACGCTTACCTTATATGTTCCAATTTTTGGACTGTCTAAGTTAATGACAAAGTATTTATGGTATCCGTTGACAAACATATTTTGGGACGATAACGAAAATTTGGATAAAGTTGGATTTCTCATTTTTATTGCTTTGAAATCATTATTTATATCAGCTTGTGTGCAGTGGTTATTTTTTGATACGGAATTTTTGCAGGCATTGGAAAATGTCTTAATTTTAACTGTTTTTTCAATTGTTTTTGCACTATCACAAAATCGACGCCAGTAAGCCGTAGCCTGGATACCTATTTAGTTGCGCGCGACGGTTGAAACCCAAAACCCGCCCGATGCCGTCTGAAGCCCGACAATTCGGGTTTCAGACGGCATCGGGCTCCGGCTGTGTTTTCAGATGGTGCGGATTTGCCGGTCTGAAATGCCGGATACGCATTTTGCCATCATTTGAAGATATTTTAACTTGGTTGTGTTTTAGTAATCTGTTGATTTCAATTATCCGCAAGGGGAAAGACAATTATTTTTTGGTTTGGAAGAAAGCTATCCTATTGAATAAATTGGAGATAAGTATATATATCAACACTATATTAAAACACGGCCTGTTAATTTTTCGAACTAAAACAACTTTATCCGCCCCCATTTGTTTCGCGGCACTATTTTGAAACGCAGCCGTTTGTTCCGGCGGTGTTTGAACAATCGGTACGATTCCGGCTGTTGCAAGGCGGTTATTCCTACGTTCGGTCGGCAAACCGCCCTACCGGATACAAAATATTTCCCCGCCGCTGCGGGATTGAAACCCATCCGGACACCGCCTTGTTTTCAGGATTTGCGGGAAAGAAAAGTAATGCGCCCCTTTGGCTGGGTGCAATATATAAGGCTTCCCCGCGCCCGGCCGCGTGCCAACCGTCGTCAGGCGGTCTTGAGCCTGCTTAACGGTATCCCCTCATCAGGCTGTAACCGTTGGCTTTCATGCAGTAGAAAACCAGCTTGGCGGCTTTCTGTTTTTCCAAACGGTTTGCATCGACATCTTTGCGGCAGTAGCCCAATTGGTCGAGTGCCTCTTGCTTGGAGCCCCCGTCCTTATGCCAATATACATACGGTGTGGCGCAGGCAGCCAAGAGGGCTGCCGATACCGACATTAAAGCAATACGGTTTACTCTCATTTTTTACCCTTCTGAATAAAATTTAAAAAATTTTGATGTGCTGCATTTGAAATATTATTCTATTTTACAAATTTATTCAACTATAGTTTTATTTTAACAAGCTATAGTTTATTGTTTGAATATTGGGATTTTTCCATACTCACTGCATGGAAAAACCGACCACCCCAAACCCCTACCGCCTTATCTTCGCCCAAAATATGAGGCAGGTCAGGCGTTTGAAAGAGCTTTCTCAAGAAGAGTTGGCTTTTAGTGCGCGCGTAAGCAAAACCTATATCAGCGAAATAGAACGCGGCAGCCGTTCGGTTTCCATTGATGTGATGGGTCAGATTGCCGATGCGTTGGGTATGCCTTTGGAAGAACTGGTTAGAAAAGACCTGCTGCAACTCAGATAATGTCGGCGACCCGCCCTATGCCGCCTCCGGCCGCCATCGTACAGTTTCTGTTTTGTTTTCAAACGGCATCCTTCCGTTTCTATTAAAATAGCGCATTCCACTTTTCAGACGGCATCCCTATGTTTCCCAACGAATCCGCCCCCAACCTCCTGCAAGGCTTGAATCCCGAACAACTCTCCGCCGTAACCTGGCCGCCACAATCCGCCCTCGTTCTGGCAGGCGCAGGCAGCGGCAAAACGCGCGTGCTGACCACGCGCATCGCATGGCTTTTGCAAAGCGGACAAGCCAGCGTGCACAGCATTATGGCGGTAACGTTTACCAACAAAGCCGCCAAAGAAATGCAAACCCGACTCGGCGTGATGATTCCCGTCAACGTCCGCGCCATGTGGCTTGGCACGTTCCACGGACTCTGCCACCGTTTTCTACGGCTGCACCACCGCGACGCAGGCCTGCCCTCTTCCTTCCAAATCCTCGACAGCGGCGACCAACTCTCCCTGATCAAACGTCTGCTCAAAAGTCTCAACATCGCCGAAGAAATCATCGCACCGCGTTCGCTGCAAGGCTTTATCAACGCGCAAAAAGAATCCGGCTTGCGCGCTTCCGTGTTGAGCGCGCCCGACCCGCACACGCGCCGCATGATTGAGTGCTACGCCGAATACGACAAAATCTGCCAACGCGAAGGCGTGGTCGATTTTGCCGAGCTTATGCTCCGCAGCTACGAAATGCTGCAAAGCAACGAAATCCTGCGCCAGCATTACCAAAACCGCTTCAATCACATTCTGGTCGACGAGTTTCAAGACACCAACAAGCTGCAATACGCCTGGCTGAAACTGATTGCCGGCAACAATGCCGCCGTCTTTGCCGTCGGCGACGACGACCAAAGTATCTACCGTTTCCGCGGCGCAAACGTCGGCAACATGACCGCGTTGATGGAAGAATTCCACATCGACGCGCCCGTCAAACTCGAACAAAACTACCGCTCCGTCGGCAACATCCTCGCCGCCGCCAACGCCGTCATCGAAAACAACGACGAACGCCTCGGCAAAAACCTGCGCACCGACGCCGAAGCAGGCGACAAAATCTGCTACTACTCCGCCTTTACCGACCTCGAAGAAGCCCAATTCATCGTGGACGAAACCAAAGCCCTCGAACGCGAAGGCTGGAATTTGGACGAAATCGCCGTCCTCTACCGCAGCAACGCCCAATCCCGCGTTATCGAACAAAGCCTGTTCCGCAGCGGCATACCCTACAAAATCTACGGCGGCCTGCGCTTTTACGAACGCCAAGAAATCAAACACGCCCTCGCCTATCTGCGCCTCGCCGTCAATCCCGACGACGACAACGCCCTCTTGCGCGTCATCAACTTCCCACCGCGCGGCATCGGCGCACGCACCATCGAAAACCTTCAGACGGCATCGCAAGAGCAGGGCGTTTCCCTCTGGCAGGCCGCCTGCAACGCCGGCGCGAAAGCCGCCAAAACCGCCGCCTTCGTCCGCCTGATTGAAGCCCTGCGCAACCAAGTCGGACAAATGCCCCTGTCCGAAATCATCGTCGGCATCCTCAAAGACAGTGGCCTGACCGAACACTACCGAACCCAAAAAGGCGACAACCAAGACCGCCTCGACAACCTCGACGAACTCGTCAACGCCGCCATCGAGTTCAAACCCGAAGACAGCAACTTTGAAACCCT
Organism: Neisseria basseii; assembly: GCF_962707005.1. Taxonomy (NCBI): domain Bacteria; kingdom Pseudomonadati; phylum Pseudomonadota; class Betaproteobacteria; order Neisseriales; family Neisseriaceae; genus Neisseria; species Neisseria basseii. Next base: position 41,998 of record NZ_CAUIXH010000015.1, read on the forward strand.
GCCTGAAAACATTTCAGACGACCCCGCCTTCCCCATCCTCGCCTTCTTGAGCAACGCCGCCCTCGAGTCCGGCGAAAACCAAGCAGGCGCAGGCGAAAAAGCCGTCCAACTGATGACCGTCCACGCCTCCAAAGGCTTGGAATTTAACGCCGTCTTCCTCACCGGCATGGAAGAAGGCCGCTTCCCCAGTGAAATGAGCCTTGCTGAACGCGGCGGCCTCGAAGAAGAACGCCGCCTGATGTACGTCGCCATCACCCGCGCCCGCAAACGCCTCTACATCACCATGGCACAGCAAAGAATGCTGCATGGGCAAACCCAATTCGGCATCGTCTCTCGTTTCGTTGAAGAAATCCCGCCCGAAGTGTTGCATTACCTGTCCGTCAAAAAAACCGCCTATGACGGCTACGGCAGCCCGCGCCAAACCGCCGCGCCCAAAGACAAAATCATCGACGACTACAAACAGCCGCAAACCTACGCAGGCTTCCGTATCGGACAAAACGTCCGCCACGCCAAATTCGGCACCGGCGTGATTATCGATGCCGCAGACAAAGGCGAATCCGCCCGACTGACCATCAACTTCGGCAAACAGGGTGTGAAAGAGCTGGATACCAAGTTTGCGAAATTGGAAGCGATGTAAATTTAAAATGCAGGCCGGATACTTGTATCCGACAAAAAAAATTTGACGCGTTTATCGTTTCCGAAAAACCGCTGTTGGAGATGTCGGATTCGAGAATCCGACCTACGGAAAAAACTGTAGCAAGGACAAGGCAAAAGGCCGTCTGAAAACGGGAAGGGCAATTTTGCCCAAACCTCCGCCGTCATTCCCGCGCAGGCGGGAATCCAGACCTTTCGGCACGGAAACTTATCGGATAAAAGGTTTCTTTAGATTCCACGTCCTAGATTCCCACCTGCGTGGGAATGACGGACGGTAAAAGCCGGGTATGAATACCCAACCCCCTGTTTATAGCTGAAATCAATAAGGAAGAACGTTATGTCCCAAGTTTTTAAAGATTTTGATTTGTCCTCCGTATGGGAATCCGACAGTTGGGCGGATGAAAATTACAAAGAAGCCCCGTTTACCCCTGAAATTTTGGCTGCCGTAGAAAGTGAACTGGGCTATAAATTGCCGCAAAGTTTTATTGAATTGATGGCAGTACAAAACGGCGGAATATTTGTCAAAAACTGCTTTCCGACCACGCAGAGAAATTCGTGGGCGGAAAATCATGTGCAAATTTGCGAGGTATCGGGAATCGGTTTTGAAAAAGAAGGGAGTTTGTGCGGCGAAACAGGGCAAAAACTTTGGCTGGAAGAATGGGAATATCCGCCCATCGGCGTGTATTTTGCCAACGACCCGTCAGGCGGTCATGCCCTGTTTGCCTTAGACTATCGGGCGTGCGGCAAAGACGGCGAGCCGAAAGTGGTGTTTGTCGAACAAGAATCGGATTTTGAAATCGTCGAACTCGCCCCCGATTTTGAAACCTTTATCCGCAGCTTGCGGCATGAAGATGAGTTTATTGACGAAGAAATATAAAACGGCGGTTGAAAAACCAGAATCATCAAGGGAAAACGGGAGAAATAACAGATAACCGGTTGAATCTGTAAGGAAAACGATTCGGCGGAACGTGCCATCCAAGACCTTTGCAAAGAAAAACTGTCCCCGACAGCATTGACATTATTAACAGAACTTATCAAATTTGGAGCTATCTCAAATATAATTCGGTTATCCTTTTGTATCCATTAAATTATATGCTTCAATTAAATGTTGTTCCAGCTCTTGTACTAATTGAGGATTGCGAATTCCTGACACAATCTCAAATTCTTCTGCATCTATGCAAACACCTGCATAAATTTCAATAACAAGGGAACGCAATAATTGAAGCTCTTCTCTTGTTAAAGAAATAATAATGTCATCATCTTTGTAATTGATTATATTCATAATAATTTTATTTTTGCTTGTCAAAGTAAGTTTTGCCTAAGGTTGGTCTAAATGCAGTCCCACCATCTTTTGAATTTGGGTCTCTAATTACAATTGCTCCAGACTTATCATCCCAAATTGCTCTTATGTGTTTGGATTGTAATCTTCGAATTCCCAAGAAAAAAATCGTAATAAGTTTGAAAGTGTCAAATCCCAAGTTTCTTTTGAGCAATATTCTAATATTTTATCAATTTCACTTTTAATAATCTTATGATCAAACTGTTCTAATATTAATGCATTAGACCAAAAAAAACCTTCTTTATTACAATGATGGGAAATCCATTTAGGAGAACAAATGCAAAGTGAAAAAATAGATGAGCCTTGTTCTCCTTCGATTCCGATATCCAAATCTATCCATCTATGAAAATTATCTGGAATTTCGGGGGTAAATTTTTCAAAATCAATATCATATAAATTTATGCTTTTTAAATCCAATTTAATCATTTTATATTCAAATGTCCATTAGTTAAGGTTTTTCCATCAACACTTCTAGTAACAAAATTAGCTTGCACTCCCGTTGGGTTAAGTGATTCAGGGGTGTTTGATTTTGTAGTTGGAGGACGATATAGCCTTGTGCCATCTGCACTTAACATACATCCTTGACAAGATGGGCTATTAACTGGTTTAGCTCCGTCTCCAACCCAAATTTTTCCTAACTGTTCAGCCTCTTGACGAGTCGCAGAACCAATACCAAAATTAATTTCTCCCTTTTTATTTGGTTGTATTGTTTTCCAATCATTTACAGCACTTGCTAACCTTGAATCTTGTGCAGCAATGTTTTTTAAGTTTTGCTCAGTTAATTGATTAACTAATTGAGGATAAGTTGCAGCATTGGCTTTTCCTTCCGACGTTATAGATTTAGGCGGTCTATTCCCACCTGCCATCTCCCCGTCTACAGTCTGCATAGGTCGGGCAGCAGGTGTTTTATAGCCGTTATTTTTAACCCAATCCCATTTGGTCGGGTTAAGTTCTACTTTTTTATCTCTCCAAACCGTACCTGCGGCCTCTGCT
>NZ_CAUIXH010000016.1:0-43528 GCF_962707005.1 Neisseria basseii
GTCTGAACCTGTTTCAGACGGCATTTTCATTATGCTAGCATTTTTTTGCTTGCCATATTCGGGGGGGGGGGGGTAAACTCTTAATAAGTTCATCCTTATTAAAATAATTGACATCAATTTTTACTTATCTTTATGTTCTGAAATTACGGGCCTCCTTATGAAACCATTTCCCTATCGCAAAACGCTTTTGAGCATTTTGATTTCTTCTCTTTCTGCAACAGCTTTTTCAGCTGAATATCCCAGTATTAATGAAAATAAACAAATTTCCGGTGAAACGCCTATTGGTCACGAAGTTACCGATGCTACAAACACCGTTACCGGTGATGTAAATATCACGGTTACACCACAAGACCCTCAAAACCACACTTATCCTAAAGCCATTATCATTCGTAGCGATCGCAGCGAAGAAATTCAAGGAAAAACCAATATTGCTGTTACTTTAGCCAGTGAAGGAAATCCTAATAAGTCCCCAGATTCCAACGCCGCTTATGGCATTGCGGTTGGGTATGATCATAAAGGTGGTGGTAAAAATAAGACTGTTTTAACATTAAAAGATGATGCAACAATTACAGTAGATAATACCCCGGGTACTATTCTTGGTTCTATGAGCTATAGCGGTGCCACAGCTAACACCGGTCATCAACTTTCAGGGATTAGGATCTATCGAAAATCATCCGATTATTCAACCCCTATTTTAAATTCTGAAAAATTATTAACCATTGACGTTGAAGATAAATCAACCAAAAAAATTGGCGATTATTTAGTGGGTATCTACATTGCAGGCGACGGCGCGGAAGCCAATTTAAAAGACAGCAAAATCACTGTAAAAGCAAATGGCAAACATTCCGCAGCACTGAAAATTGGTAAACCAGAATTACCTAACACACCAAAAGATGATGATTACAAAGGTGCGGTAATCAACTCGACAGGCGAAATGGTACTGGATACTTCCAAGACGAAGGATTCAGCTACAGTGCGTTTGTTCGGCACAAAATCCCGTTTAATCGCGGATAGTGAAACCAGCTCAGGAGAAATCAAGTCGGGTAATTCCGCTATTGTATTTGATACGCAAGACTATGAAACGAGAGTAACTTATCGTGGTTTCGGTTTTCCGATTAGTGATGACGTATCTCGTAACGAACCAAACAAAGATCAAGAAGTGCGGTTAAATAATACTAAAATTTCAACCGCTTCTGAAAATGCCTCATTGATTGTCGCTGATGCCAAGAATGTAACCAGCCTTGCCGTACAGGTTGCAGGAAGTAAAGTCGCCAGCTGGTTTAACAATGGAGAATTTGTTGCTGAAAATGCAAAATTCCTATTAAAAGGTGATCAATCTGAAGCAAGGGCGGCAAACAAAGGTTGGTTGGCTGAAACAAAATTAGCAAAAACCAAAGCCTCAGATCTCACTTTTACGCTGGATAATAAAGCCAAAGCGATTGGCTTGACGCATCAGCATTCCAGGGCGGGCTTAAGCTCTAAGCTTAATGTTGTCGTTGATCATAACGCAACTTGGGAATTGGCACCGAAAGCCGATGAAGCTGTCCAACGTGCGACCGCTTATGATGTGAATCTTGCCAATGGCGGGGTACTGGATGCTTCAAAAAATGCGACTGGAGCTGGCACCGACTATAAAATTCAATTAGTACATAATCACAGCAACGCAAGCATCAATAAAACAATTACCGATGGAACCATTACCGTTCCCGAAGGATTGTTATTTGGCGCATCCGGCACGCTTATTAAGCCTGATGGGACAGAAAAACCATTTAAGTTGACACTCCCTATTACAGACGGCGTGCTAAAAATTGCGAACGGAACAATAGAATACACATCGGATATTGGAACGATAAAACTAACAAAAGCTACTTTTAACCTTGAAAAAGGAACATCATTAACAACACCCGAAGGAACTACATTGCTATCAGGCGGTAGGCTAACCCTATCTAATACCGGCATTTCTTTATCGGGTACAACTTCTGTATTTGAAAAGGGAACGTTCACCAACGGCGGTATCATTACCCTCGCGAATCAATCCTATGCCGACAAACTCACCATTGAAGGGAATTATGTTGGTAATAATGGTGTGTTAGAAGTAAACACCAAATGGGATACTCCAGGAGATTATTCCGGCTCATATTCAGAATCAGATTTATTAACGATTACAGGTGATGCTTCCGGTAATACGACTGTCAAAGCCGTTAAAACAGATGGTACTGAAAATGTTATTGATGGCTCAATCGGCGAACTTACCGATCGCTACAAACGTAGTGTCCCTGTTATTAAAGTTTTAGGCGATGACAAAGGAACAGCAAACGGTGAAATAAATTCTACGGATGCAACCAAACCTTACGCTTACAATACACGTTCAACCTTTACCGGTACAGCAAAAACCACAGGGGCGGGGGAATTGCAATTGGTTTCACGCAAAGATGAGGCGGGCGCGACAGAATACTTCTGGACTTTAACCACGCCGAATCAAGATAAAACCATCATCACGCCAAGCGCGTCGGCTTATACGCTCGTTCCCCGTCAAAACTTGGAATCAGGCTATGCGATGCTGGATACGCTCCACCAACGCCGTGGCGAAAATCAAACCCTTTCTTGGGACAAGCAAGGCAGTTATTGGCAGGATGTGGAAAAACAATCTTGGGGGCGCGTAATCGGCAAACACCTCAAACTCGATGGAAAAGAACGTTTTGGTTTCAAAACCAATATGTACGGTTTCCAAGTTGGGCACGACTTTGATGTTAAAACCAAACAAGATGATGAGGGCAAACTTACCCGTCGTTTTACCGGTCTGTATTTCGGCGTGTTACGTTCTCACAGCAAATTCTATGATGAATACCGCGCGAAAAACGGCATCGTGATTGCAGATAAATTAACTTCCCACGTAAAAACTACCGCACTTAATCTTGGTGTAACCGATACGCGTTACCATGAAAACGGCACTTACATTGATTTGGTGGGGCAGCTTTCTTGGTTAAATAATCGTTATTCATCCGTTGATGGCACAGGTGCGAGAAATCACGGCTGGGGTGCAGCCCTTTCAGTGGAAACCGGCCGCCCTTACGCCTTAGGTAAAGACAAAACCAACAACGGAGATAGCTGGATTTTAGAGCCGCAAACGCAACTGATTGCACAATACTTGCGCTTAGGCAACTTTAACGACGGCACTCGTGCCGTTTCGCAAAAAGGTTACGGTTTGCGCGGCCGTGTCGGTTTCCGTTTGGCGCATAACCAACCGAACGATAAGCAACGCACGCGCACCTATTATTTCACCGGCAATATTTGGCACGATTTTAAAGCAAGGGGCAACGCATTAATCGGGTCGGACAAATTAGCCGGGAAGTTTGCCCGCACTTGGTGGGAATTAGGCTTAGGTTCTCAATTCTCCTTAAGTGAAAACACTTACCTTTATGCAGATGCCCGTTGCGAAAAATCATTCGGCAGCAACAAACATCACGGCTGCCAAGGCACTGTGGGGATGAAATATTCTTGGAAATAAACCGCCCAAGCCATCCCGTCCGGGTTGGCGGCGGTAATGATGCACTTAAAGGGACGGCACACCGGATGCCGTCCCTTATATAATGCACCCCGTCAAAGGGGCGCATTGCTTTTTTCCTTGCCCGATGCCGTCTGAACGCCTAGTCCAGTACAGGTTGGGGGACGTTGTGCCGGATGGCGTAAACGGCGGCCTGCACCCGGCTGCTGAGGTTGAGTTTGCGGAGCAGGTTTTGAACGTGGACTTTGACGGTGGATTCGGCAAGATTGAGGTGGCGGGCGATGATTTTGTTGCTGTGTCCTGCGGCGAGATAGCCCAAGATTTCCAGTTCACGAGGGGTAAGGGAGGAGAGTGCCTGCGTCCCTTGTGCGGGCTGGGGAGAAATCAGGCTTTTGACGAGTTTGGCGGTCATCTCGGGCGAGAATACATTATCGCCATCGGCGGCTTTGCGTATGCTTTCGAGCAGAAAGTCGGCGTTGATGTTTTTCAGCAGGTAGCCGCGCGCGCCGATGCGCATGCATTCGGTCAAATCGTCGCTGTCTTCGGAAACGGTCAGCATAATCACTGCCTGCTGCGGATTGATGCTGATGATTTGGGAGAGTGCTTCGCGTCCGTTCATGCCGGGCATATCCAAATCGAGCAGGACGACATCGGGTTGCAGCCGACTAATCATTTTGATGCCCGATAGGCCGTCTGCGGCTTCGCCGATGACTTCAAAACCGTGTTGGCGCGACAAAAGGGCTTTGATGCCGCTGCGGAAGAGGGTGTGGTCGTCTATCAGGATGATTTTGATGGTCATAGTAGGCTTTCTTTGGGTGCGCCCGTCAGTGAGACGGTGGTTCCCTGTTGGGCTTGGGAACGGATTTCTAAAACGGCATGGATGCGCTTGGCACGCTCCTGCATGATGTGCAGTCCGATATGGCTGCCCGTAGGTTCTCCTATTTTCTCCGTGTCGAAACCTTGTCCGTTGTCTTGGATGGTCATGGTAAAGCGTCCGCCGTGTTCGGAAAGGGTGAATTTTACATGGGTGGCGCGGGCGTGTTTGCGGATGTTGGACAGGCTTTCTTGAAGGATGAAAATCATTTGGAGCTGCTCGTCCTGTGTAGGCAGGTGCGTGCCGTTTTCCCAAGCAGTTTCGACAGTCGTGCCGGTCTGCCGCGTGAAGCGCGCGAACAGGTCGGCAACGGCTTCGGGAAATTCTTTGTTGCTGATTTTGGTACGGAAGTTGAGCAGCAGTTCGCGGACATCTTCATAACATTCCTGCACGCCTGTTTTGATGAAGCCGATGTTTTCTGCGGCTTCCTCCCGTTTGTTTTCGGCAAAGGCGGTTTCCAGCATCTGTACCTGTAGGTTCAGGAACGTTAATGCTTGTGCGATGCTGTCATGTAATCCTTGCGCAATCAGGTTGCGTTCTTGCAATACCGCAAGCAGACGTTTTTCTTCCTCCTGTTTTGCGCCGGCAAGCGATACGCCCAATTGCCGAATCAGGGTTTGAAGCAGCGTGCGGTCGTCTCCGGTGAGGGAAATGCCGTCTGAAAAGCTGAGCGAAAGCATACCCAGTTTCTCGTTTTGATATTCGATGGGGAAGGTTTCGTCATGGTATTTTTCCAAATGATGGGGCTTTTTGCCGTGTTCGGCCGTATGGACGGAAATGTCTGTGTCGGAACCGTTTTCCAGGCAGATGCTGCCGGATTGCGCGCCCACGGCGGGCAGGATGTGGTTCAAAAATTCTTCCGCCGCCTGTCGCGGCGTATAGGATTGATGCAGGTCGCGCGTGGTCCGGTACAGCAAGGTCAGGTTGCGGTTTTGCTTTTCAAGGTTATGGGTCTGTTCGGCAACCTGCCCTTCCAAATTGTCGTACAGGGCTTTGAGTTTGCCGCCCATTTGGTTGAAACAGCGGCCGACCTGTTTGAATTCCGGCGTACCGTCTTCGGGAACAGGGATGTCGAAATGCCGCTGACCGATGCGTTCCGCACCTTCTCCCAATGCCTGAAGCGGGCGGATAACCCAGATTTGGTGCCAGAACAGCATCAGTACCGACGACACCAGCGTCATCAGCATAATCGCCCATTGAAACCGCCTGAGCCACCATGTGTTTTTTTCGTTGGCATTTTCCAATGCCTGCAAAAACAGTTCGATGTTTCCGGCAAAGCGGTAAAGTTCGACTTGTGTCGGGCGGCGGTAGGCCTGCAGCGGGGGAAGGATGTTTGCCTGCCAGTCGATAATCAGCATGGACTGTATCAAATCGTAGGCAAGGGGATTGTCGGAGGGAATCAGCGGATGGATGGCATCGCTTTGGGCAATGCGTTTTAAACTTTTTTCAAATTCGGCAACCTGATTGTCAATTTGCGCACGGGGCGAACCTTCACCCGCCATGTATGCCAGACGGTATGCCTGCATTCTCAAGTTGCCCGCCTCTTCGATGACGGAGGCCGCGTTTTCCAGACGCAAAGAGAGCAGCAGTGTCAAAACGACAGACAATGCCGCCAACCCGACCCACAGTCCGGTCAGGAGTTTCAGGCGCAGGGAAAGGCTGATGCCGTCTGAAAAACGGGCTGGCAGTATCATGCTCGGCGAAAAATTGTTCTAAATAATGCAAACAATATCATTCTTTGGAATTAGATACAACTGCTCAGAAAGAATTGGTTAAGGAAAACTTAATCCGCACCGCTTCAGTGTTAAATCATGTTATGATAAAATTCAGATAATATGAATTTATTTGCCGTCTGCTTCAGACGGCATTTTGAGTCATTGGGAACGGCAGACTGCAATCATGAAAACCTCGAACTTTTCCAAGAGAACATCCGCAATGAAAACTTTTGCCCTGATACTGGCCGGCGGTCAGGCGAGCCGTATGGGAGGCGAGGACAAAGGGCTTGCTCTTTTGGGGGGTAAGGCACTGATAGACCATGTCATCGACAGGGTCAGGCCGCAGGTCAGCCATATCGCCATCAGCACCAACCGGAATTTGGAAGAATATGCTCGAAGAAGTCCGCATATTTTTCCCGATGCGCGGCAGTGGCAGCATTTCGGCCCGCTTTCGGCATTGTGTACCGCAGCCAACGATTTGCAGTTGGCGACTGCCGACTGGCTTTTGGTTGTGCCGTGCGATATGCCGTATCTGCCGGACGATTTGGTGGCAAGGTTTGAAACCGTGTCGAAACGCACACCGTTGTGCAATGCGTTTTATGTGGAAACGCCGATAACGATGCACTACAACATTATGTATATCCGCCCGCAGATTCTGCAAAGCGCGATTCCCTATCTGTTTTCGGGTATGAAAACATTAAGAAGCTGGTTGCAGCAGCAAAGGGCGCGGCCGGTCAGATTCGAGTTTGACGGGCATTTTGCCGACTTGAACACGCAAACCGATTTGCAGGAGGGATAAGGTCAAGACCGCCGACCGGCGCGGAAAGGAAAGGTCAAGCCGTACCGGGCTGTTTTTGCCCGAATCGGAGGCAAAATGCCGTCTGAAGGCGTTTCAAACGGCATTTTTCGCGGGGAAATGCTACAATTTGCACCATTTTACCGACACAGGGAAATAGGATTATGTTTACAGGCATTGTTCAAGGCTTGGGAAAACTGACGGCAATCCACCGCCCGTCGGAGGCATTTCAGACTTATGTCGTCGAGCTTCCGCAAGAGGCGGCGGACAATCTGCAACGTGGCGCATCGGTTGCCAATAACGGCTGCTGCCTGACGATTACCGAAATCGAAGGAAACCGCGTCAGCTTCGATTTAATGGCGGAAACTTTGGCAAAAACCAATTTGGGGCTGCTGAAGGAAGGCGATTGCGTCAACATCGAACGGGCGGCGCGTTTCGGAGACGAAATCGGCGGACACGTCATGAGCGGACACATTATGGCAACCGTGCCCATTGTCGAAATCGAACGGGACGGGTTCAACCGCACGGTTTGGTTTGCGCTTCCGGACAGACTCAAGCCCTATATCCTGACCAAAGGGTTCGTCGGCTTGGACGGTTGCAGCCTGACCATAGGCAAAGTCGAAGACAGCCGTTTCAATGTCCATTTGATTCCCGAAACTTTGGAACGGACGCTGTTCGGCAGCAGAAAGGTCGGTGACAGGATCAACATCGAAATCGATCCGAATACGCAGGCAATCGTCGACACCGTCGAACGGCTGATGGCGCAAAGATATGCAAAGTGAGGTAGAGATGGAATTGAACGAATTTCTCGATAAAGCCTATGCCGTTTTGCGGCGTTTGGATGCCGTGCTTCCGCCCGAACCTGGGCATACGGATTGGAACGCGCTTGCCTTCCGCTGGCAGAGTGCGGGCAAAAAAGGTTTTTTGGAACACTTGCCCGATCCGCACACCTTCCCCTTGGCAAGGCTGGCGGGAGTTGGCAGGCAAACCGAATTGCTGGTGCGTAATACCGAACAATTCATAGCCGGCAGACCCGCGAATAACGTATTGATGAGCGGCGCGCGCGGAACAGGCAAATCCTCGCTGGTCAAAGCCCTGCTGCATGAATATGCGGATAAGGGATTGCGCCTGATCGAAGTCGATAAAAGCGATTTGATCGGCCTGCCGTATCTGTTGACGCTTTTGAAGGAACGTTCGGAAAAATTCATTGTATTTTGCGACGATTTGTCATTTGAAAGCGGCGACGAAACCTATAAGGCATTGAAAACGGCATTGGACGGCGGTCTGTCCCAACGTTGCGCCAACGTGCTGGTGTACGCAACTTCCAACAGACGGCACCTGATGCCCGAATATTTGGATGAAAATGCAGGTACGACAGGCGTGCGCGGAGAAATCCATCAGAAAGAAGCGGTGGAAGAAAAAGTATCTTTGTCCGACCGATTCGGATTGTGGCTCAGCTTTTATCCGTTCGATCAAAACGATTATCTGTCGGCAGTGCAAAGCTGGTTGGAAGATTTTGATGTGTCATATGACGAAGCAGCTCGGACGGCGGCGTTGCAGTGGGCACAGATGCGGGGCAACCGCTCGGGACGTTCCGCTTGGCAGTTTGCCTGCGACTGGGCGGGCAGGCTGCCGGAGCAACGTGCGCCGTGAGCGTTTCGGGGATTATTTGAGGCAGGAAGAAAGCCACATTTGCTGCTGTTGAGGTGTGAGGATATGGAAGAAACGGTGTTGGATTTCCAACTCGTCCACCGCAAAATCCATGCTGGAGTGGTATCGGCTTTCGACATAACCGCGTGCTTCGCTGCGGTCGAAAGTATCTGAAGAGATGATTCCGACAATGGCTTGGCGGCGGCTGTGTTCGGAGCGTATGCCTTTGAGTTTGGCTTTGTCGTTTGCCAGCTTGAAGGCGGCACGGATTTTACGCAGGTCGTTGCGCTGCTCTTGGCTAAGCTCAAGCCGGCGTATGTCGCAGTTCGGTTGGAAATCGGTTAGGGAAATATAAGACGGCGCGGCGTAGGAAATCTGACAGGAAAGCAAAGCCATACCGAAAAAAGAGGCAACAGGTTTGGCAAAATGGCTGGAAACGGGCAGTGGCACGGCTTTTCCTCTTGTTGGAAATTTTAGGAAATATACTAGATTGACGTGTGAAAGATGGTATTATCGCGGTTAACTTTTGTTAATAATGCGTACGTATGTCCGGCAGGCAGACATAATGGCGGAATCGGAACGTATAGTAGATTAAATTTAAACCAGTACAGCGTTGCCTCGCCTTAGCTCAAAGAGAACGATTCTCTAAGGTGCTGAAGCACCAAGTGAATCGGTTCCGTACTATCTGTACTGTCTGCGGCTTCGTCGCCTTGTCCTGATTTTTGTTAATCCACTATAAAAGGATATTGAAAGAAAAAACATGACTACTTACCGTATCGCACCCAGCATTTTATCGGCAGATTTTGCACGGCTTGGCGAAGAGGTGGAAAGCGTCATTGCGGCAGGTGCAGATCTGATCCATTTTGACGTGATGGACAACCATTATGTGCCGAACCTGACCTTCGGGCCTATGGTTTGCGCGGCATTAAAACCGTATGCGTGTGTGCCGATTGATGTGCATTTAATGGTCGAACCCGTTGACGACCTGATTCAGTCGTTTGCCAAAGCAGGAGCATCGATCATCACGTTCCATCCCGAAGCGAGCCGCCATATCGACCGCAGCTTGAGCCTGATTCGGGATATGGGCTGTCAGGCGGGGCTGGTGTTGAATCCGGCAACGCCCGTATATGTGTTGGAAAACGTGTTGGACAGGCTGGATATGGTTTTGCTGATGTCGGTCAACCCCGGGTTCGGCGGTCAGAGCTTCATTCCGCACACTTTGGAAAAAATCAGACAGGTTCGTGCCATGCTTGACCGCTATGAAGAGAAAAGCGGCAGACGTATTGCCATTGAAGTGGACGGCGGCATCAAAACCGACAATATCGCCGCCGTTGCCCGAGCCGGCGCAGATACCTTTGTGGCAGGTTCTGCGATTTTCGGCAAACCGGATTACAAGGCGGTTATCGGTGCTATGCGTGCAGAATTGAAAAAAGTGGCAGATTAAACGCCGTATCGGTGTTTGAAATAAATCAATGCCGTCTGAAGAATGTTCAGACGGCATTTCGTTTACAGGCGGTATTTGATGTTTACAGCGAAATTTTCACACCGGTGCGGATAGAACGTCCGGGCAGCGGCGCAATGTATTTGAGTATGGAGTTTTGCGCGCGCGCGGTACGGTTGGTCAGGTTTCGACCGTCCAAGAACCATTCTGTGCTGTATCTGCCGTGTTTTTGCGTATGGCTGATATAGGCATCGAGCAGGGCGTAGGAGCCGAGTGAGGGTTCTTTGTATGCCGCAGCCATGTTTCCGGTGTGTTTGGCAGCGGCGTAGCGGGTCAGGCTGCTGCCGATTTGCCATGCCCCTTTGTTCCAGCTTGCACCCAGCCCGTAGCGGGAAACAGGCAGGTTGGGCATATAGTAGCCGTCATTGCGCAGGCGGTTTGAGTCCGCATTCCTACTGTCTTTGTCGTCGGCATGATTGCGAACCTTGTCGGCAAACAGGCGTAGTTCGAGTTGTCCGTATTGTTTCAGGTCGAAAAGTTGGGTCAGCTCGATTTCCAAACCTTGGATGCGGGTATCTGCCGCACGCCAGTATTTGGTCGGCAGGTGGTTGCCGCCGTCATGTGCAACGTCAGACAGATAAATGTAGTCGTTGAATCGGGTTTGGTAATAGTTGGCGCGGAGTTTGCCGCCGTTCCACGCGAACTCGTTGCCGAATTCCCATGTTCTGGCAGTTTCCGGACGTAAGACGGAATCAGAAGAATAATTTTCCGAAGCAAGTTGCGCATAATGGCTGCCGCCTGCATAGAGTTCGTTAATTTCCGGCGCGCGTTGGGAGCGACTGTAACGGGCATTTATTTTCCAAAACGGAAGGGGTTTCCAACCGGTTGACGCATGGAAGCTGTTGAGGCTGTATTTGAGGCTGCTCCGTTTCTCAAGCCCTTTTTGGGAATCGGTATTACGGGCTGTTTTGTAGCTGCCCAAGTCAAGGCCGTGGCGGACATTGCCATAACGCCAACCGAGCGAGGCTTCATAGTTGCGGTATTTGAGGTTTTCCAAGACAAATATGCCGTATTCACGACTGTTCGTATCGGGCAGGTAGGAATAGTTGCCGGTACGTTTGCCGTTCAAGCCCGAAGATTCGGTATGGCGGCGTTTGTAGTCGGCCCCTATGCTGCCGTTAAACAGGGAGGAGAAGTGGTGGTTCAGCTCGATACGGTTTTGGAGGGTACGGCTGTCGAGGCTGTTAACCTTGGTCGAGCCCAAGAGTTCGGTATTCGGCGTATCGGTGTATGAGGTCAGGAAGCTGACGTTGTCCACCCAAGAGGATTGCGGACGGTAAAGTGCGTCCACAAGCCAGCGTGTTTGCTGAGAATAGACGGATGCGGGTTCGGCGGCAAGTTTGCGGTTGCCGTTGCCGTCGATATTGTAATAGGAGAAACCGGGAATACCGGAACGGTACAGGCTGCGGCTGACGGCGGCACCGATGTGGCCTTTCTCGCCGATATAGCTGCCGCCGAATGAAACGCTGCGGTTTTTCAGGCTGCTGTTGCCCAGGCGGCCTTCGCGGACGGGCGTATCGTCGCGCATGGCCTTAACTATTGTATGCCGTCGATTGGGTGAACCGTCGTAAAGCGGATTGTCAATCCATTCACCCCACCCCGGTATTACCAATTTGTAGGCTTCACTCTCATCGGCATCCGGGAATTTCTTAAAAAAAGATGCGCTGTCTTTGAGTTTATATTTGAAATGTCCGTAATTGAGTTTTTCTTCAATTTCTGGCGTAATCTGGCAAGACCACATCAGGCGCGAGTTGAGGCGGTTCGCCGGGTCGTAGCACAAATCGGGCTTGCTCGAGCCGGGGATGCGGTAGCCTGAAATTTGGCTGTTGGAAGCATCAAGATGCCATGCGAAATTACCGGCCTTGCCGTCGAAACGGAAGGCTTCGTTGTGCGGGGTGTTGTAGCCGCCGCTCAATTCGATTTTACCGCCGAAGTCTTGTTCCGGCAGTTTGTGCGGGATGATGCCGGTATCGACATCAACCGCGCCGCCGATGGCGTTGCCGCCGTACAGGACTGCCGCTGAGGATTTCAAAACCGTAATTTTATCTGCTAAAAACGGGTTGACCATGGTCGGCAGGTTGCCGCTGATTGCGGCCATATCGGACACACCCATGCCGTTTTCGCTGATATAGACGCGCGAACCGCTCAAGCTGCGGATTTGAGGCAGACCGGTGTTGGGGCCGAAACCGGCATTTTGTACGCCGCCGACTTTTTCCAAAGTCTGACCGAGTGAGACGGCGCGTTTGGTTTTCAAATCATGGGCGGTCAGTACGTCGCCGTCGCCTAAAACGTCCTTAGCCTGCAGGTCGCGGCTGCTTTTGTCTTTGTGCGCGTTAACGTTGACTTGCGGCAACTCAGCAGATGTCATGCCTTCTGCGTAGCATGATGCGGAAAGCAGGGATAGCAGGATGATATTGAGATTAAAAAGACGATGCGTATTTAGCTTAAACGGAGTAGTCATAAAGTTTATCCAATATAATTAATAAGGATTAGTACGATATGATATGGTAAATTTATCATGATGGAAATAAAAATGCCGTCTGAAATATTTCAGACGGCATTTTTATTGATTCGTATCAAGATTTATTGTTTGGCTGCTTCGATTTGGATGTCGATGCGGACGCTTTTGGTCATACCAACGTTAACGAGGTAGTCCACGCCCCATTGGGTGCGGTCGATGGTGGTGCTGAAGTCGCCGCCGCAAACTTCGGTTTTCAACATCGGGCTTTGGTAGCAGTTGAATTTTTCGGCTTTGAGTTTGACGGGGGCGGTTTTGCCGTGCATGGTCAGGTTGCCGTCAACGGAAACCAGTTTTTTGCCGTTAAAGTTGAATTTGGTGGAAACGAAGCGGATGTTCGGATATTGAGCGGCATCGAAGATGTCGGCTGATTTCAGGTGGTCGGTAAAGTGTTGCGAACCGCTTTGCAGGTTGGCAACGGGAATGGTGATGTCGATTTTGCCGTCGCGTTTTGCTTGGTCGAACTCAACGGAACCGGTCAGACCGTAAAAACCGCCGACGTTGGTGCTGGTGTTGAAGTGGTCGATGGCGAAACGGGCGTTGGCGTGATATTCGTCCACTTTGTAGGTGGCGGCGGAGGCAGTGCCGATGGCTGCCGCTGCGAGCGCGGCGATGATGATTTTTTTCATGATGATAATCCTTTGTGTGGGCCGATAAAGGCGTTTATCCTAACATAGGCGGGGATTTATGGCATTTCCTGCCGGTAAACGGTGGGTTTGCAGGCGGTTGACGAACGGGGCGGGCGGAAAAGGGCGGATGAAAAAGCGCGGTGTGATCCGTGCTTTGTTTTTTTACAAGGCGGCGAGTACCGCATCGCCCATTTCGGAGCAGGAAACGAGTTTCGTGCCTTCTTCGTAAATATCGCCGGTACGCAAGCCTTGTTGCAGCACTTTTTGTACAGCGTTTTCAACTTGTTGCGCGCGCGCTTCGTCGTTCAGGCTGTAACGCAGCAGCATGGCAAGCGAGAGGATGGTGGCCAGCGGGTTGGCTTTGTTTTGTCCGGCGATGTCGGGGGCGGAG
Source organism: Neisseria basseii (assembly GCF_962707005.1). NCBI lineage: Bacteria > Pseudomonadati > Pseudomonadota > Betaproteobacteria > Neisseriales > Neisseriaceae > Neisseria > Neisseria basseii. The sequence continues at coordinate 13,580 of NZ_CAUIXH010000016.1, forward strand.
CCGTGAGACGGTTCGTACAGTCCTTTGCCATTTTCGTCCAGCGAGGCGGAGGGCAGCATACCGATGGAGCCGGTCAGCATGGAGGCTTCGTCGGAGAGGATGTCGCCGAAGATGTTGCCGGTGGCAATCACGTCAAACTGTTTGGGCGCGCGCACGAGCTGCATGGCGGCGTTGTCGACGTACATATGGGAAAGCTCGACATCGGGATATTGTTTGCCGATTTCTTCAAAGATTTCACGCCACAGTTCGGTGGTTTCCAAAACATTGGCTTTGCCTACGGAGCAGACTTTTTTGCTGCGTTTTTGGGCGGATTGGAAGGCGACGTGAGCAATACGGCGGATTTCGCTTTCGCTGTATTTCATGGTGTTGTAGCCTTCACGTTCGCCGTTTTCCAGAACGCGGATGCCGCGCGGTTCGCCGAAATAAATATCGCCGGTCAGTTCGCGCACAATCAAAATATCCAAACCAGCAACGATTTCAGGCTTGAGCGTGGAGGCGTTGGCTAGCTCGGGATAGAGGATAGCGGGGCGCAAATTGGCAAACAGATTCAAGTCTTTACGGATGGCCAACAAGCCGCGCTCAGGACGCAATGGACGGTCAAGATTGTCGTATTGCGGGCTGCCGACCGCGCCGAGCAGAACCGCATCGGCTTTGCGGCAAAGGTTTTGCGTGAATTCGGGATAGGGATGGCCGTATTCGTCATAGGCTTCGCCGCCCAAAGGTGCATATTCGTAGCCGGCATCCAAGCCTTGTTCGATAAGTTTGTCAAGTACGCGGACGGTTTCGGCGACGATTTCAGGGCCGATGCCGTCGCCGCGCAAGATAGCGATATGTTTGGTCATTGTTTTTCCTTGAGTTGGGGGAATGGGGCTATGCCGTCTGAACGGTATCATACGGGTTGGAAAAGCGTGATTGTACCATTGTGGTATTGGTAAAGCTGTTCGGAAACAGCGTAGGGGTTGTTTTGGGCGATTTCCCGGGCAATTTCCAACATGGCGGCAACGGCATCGTGGTCGGATGGGCTGCATAATGCGAGAAAATCACGCGAAGGAATGGCGAACACGGGGTTTGCCGGAAGCTGTCGGTCGTTTGCCAAGATGTCGTCCAATATCAGAATCAGTGCGGATTCATTATCGTCATTGGTGATAACTTGCGTCAGTGTGCTGTTTTCGAGATGTTCGGTGCGGAGCTTGCCGGCGGTTTCACGCCTGAGGTTGGCAAGGGCAATGCTGTGTAGAGCATCTGTATCGAGGATGCCGAGTCTTTCCATGTCTTTCGCGCCGAACGAACGCATGACATTGCCCATGTGTGCGACGTACATCACCAGCAGGTTGTCTGCCAGCGGACGGTAGAGCAGCAGCGTTTTCGCGTCGGGAAGGGGATCGTGGTTTTGGCTGAGTAGATTGTTTAAAAACGCGGTATCTTTGATGATGGGCAGGATGTTGTCTACGGTCATTGTGCCGTCGGCTTCTGCCATTTCGCGGACAACTTTGGCATTTAGGGCGATGATTTCATCCAAAGCTTCGGGATTTTGCAGGTAATGGGCGTAGTGGTTGCCCAGATAGGCGCAGGGATTGTCCTGCCCTTCGCCAAGCAGAATCAGAACGCTGGTGTTGTCCAAGCTGCTGCCCCAACGGATTTCGATGTCGAGTTGGTGTTTGGATTGCAGACGTTCGGCAAAATAGCTGACGAACCCGCGCCAGTCCATCGGTTTGGATTTGAAGAGTTTTTTCAATAAAGACATAATGTTGATGCCGTCTGAAAGGGCCTACAGGCGTTCGGTCTTGATGCGGATTTTAAACACTGCTTTGCGTATGTTTGCCTTGTCGCCGACTAACGGTGCATGCGCATCATTCGGGAAAAATAGGGCAAATTCACCGGGCTCCAAAGTTAACCAGGTTTCCGGCTCGCAGTCGAAAAACTCGATATCGCGCTTTTCGTTGTAGCCTAAACCGTTTTTCAGACGGCCTCTGTCTATCCAGCCATACGTTTCGTTGCCATCAATTGGTGTTTGAATATCAATGTGTTTTAAGTGCGCTTCAGGCTTAGCTTCGCCTTGAGTCCTTATCGGCTCGCTGCCGATAAAAATACGGATATTAGGATTTTCGCACGGCACTTGACCGTCCGGCAGCTTGGTAAAATCTAGGGTCTGCAACAGATGGAAGGCCTCTGCAAAGTCAGGATGCAGGGCTGCGTAGCGGGTGGCATTGCTTATGGTGTCGGTAATCATGGTGTGGTTAGGTAGAATTAAACTTCAGACCAATACGGTTTTTAAGGATGCTTTATTTGAATTGTAACAACAAGGCCGTCTGAAAATACTTTTTATGGAGTTATGTTTTGCAAATCTAAAGTGGAAGCATAATGTTCCGCTATGGGAACACGCTTTCGGCTGACTTGGTTTATATCGCTGCCTTCTTCAGTCCATAAAAACGGAAAGAACGTGTAAACGCTGTCGCCATTCAAATCACGGATTTCTTCGCGCCAATTTTCCCAACGCAGGTTTTCGTAAAACAACTGCAAATCGCCGGTCAATGCCCAATTTAAGAAGTCACCATAACCTTTACCGCAATCTTCCCATTCCAAGGTATCCGGCGGCAGGTAGAAAACATTACCTACTTTGCCATCTAATCCCCCACCGTTTATGGCAAAGTAGCCGCCCGCGGCATCATCGGCAAACAGATAATAGGGAGCAGGGCCTGCTGGCTCGGATTGTGTGCGGCTCAGATTCCAACTTCCCAGACCACGGGGTAGCTTCGTACTGCCGGAACCCAGTATCCGCAACCAGCCATCATCAATCAGGATGCCGCCGGTTTCATAAACGACAGCGCCCATAAACGAACGTATCGTTACTTGGGTTTTGAAAAGTTCTTCCTGTACCTTTTCAAGTGTACGAGGCAGGACTTCAACGCTGTTTGTCGCTTCCTCAAGCCACTCTTGAATCAATGGCCATGCAGGGTCTTGGGTTTGGATTAATTCGTCGAATGATCTCATGGACTATCCCAAAACATTCAGTAAAGGCCGTCTGAAACGCTTAAATTTTTCAGACGGCCTTTGGTATATCAACCGTTAAACAGCCAAGGCTGGCTTTGGCGGCGTTTTTCTTCGAAATCGCGGATTTCGTCGGCGTGTTGCAGGGTTAAGCCGATTTCGTCCAAACCGTTTAAGAGGCAGTGTTTGCGGTGTTCGGTAATGTCGAATGTGAACGTTTCGCCGCTAGGGGTGGTCAGGGTTTGTTCGGCAAGGTCGATGGAGAGCCGGTAGCCTTCGTTGGCTTCGACTTCTTTGAAAAGCCGGTCAACCTGTTCTTCGTTCAACACGATGGGCAGGAGGCCGTTTTTGTAGCAGTTGTTGAAGAAGATGTCGGCAAAGCTGGGTGCGATGATGGCGCGGAAGCCGTAGTCGTCCAATGCCCAGGGGGCGTGTTCGCGCGAGGAGCCGCAACCGAAGTTTTTACGCGTCAACAGGATTTGCGCGCCTTGATAGCGTGGTTGGTTCAGCGAGAAATCGGGGTTCAGCGGGCGTTTGCTGTTGTCCATACCCGGTTCGCCGTGGTCGAGGTAACGCCATTCGTCAAAGGCGTTGGGGCCGAAGCCGCTGCGTTTGATGGATTTTAAAAATTGTTTGGGGATGATGGCGTCGGTATCGACGTTGCTGCGGTCGAGCGGGGCGACGATGGCGGTAATTTTGGTAAAGGCTTTCATGGGTTTGCGTCTTGTGCTGACGATGCCGTCTGAAACGGTTTCAGACGGCATCGCGAATCGGTTATTCGGTGGCGTTTTCGATTTTTTCGCCGAGATGGGAAATGCCGCGTCCGACGGCATTGCCGCCTTTTTTGACAGCTTCTTTGGTTTTGTCCCAGCCTTTTTCAACGGCGTTGCCTGTTTGTTCGGCGGCGCGTTCGGCGGCGGCCTGTGTTTTGTCAAGGTTACGGGCGGTGTCTTGTTTCGCGCCCTGCCAAGTGCCGGCGCAGGCGGACAAGGCGAGGGCGGACAGGGCGGTAACGAAAAGTTTGTTCATGGTTAAACTCCTTGGTTTGAATATTAAGGTGTTTCTGCCTTACGGGACATATTTCAGACGGCCGCATCAAATTCTTAAAGACCGCCTGAAAAATACTTACGCCATCGTGCGGATGTCGGTAAAGTGCCCGGTAACGGCGGCGGCGGCGGCCATAGCGGGGCTGACGAGGTGGGTGCGTCCGCCGTTGCCTTGGCGGCCTTCAAAATTGCGGTTGGACGTGGAGGCGCAGCGTTGACCCGGCGCGAGGCGGTCGGCATTCATCGCAAGGCACATCGAACAGCCCGGTTCGCGCCATTCAAAGCCGGCTTCGATGAAAATTTTGTCCAAGCCTTCTTTTTCGGCTTGTTCTTTAACCAAACCGGAGCCTGGGACGATCAACACGCGCTGTACGTTGGCGGCTTTTTTGCGACCTTTAGCGATGGCGGCGGCTTCGCGCAAGTCTTCGATGCGGCTGTTGGTGCACGAGCCGATGAATACGATATCGACGGGGATTTCGTTCAGTGGCGTGCCGGCCTTCAAACCCATATATTCGAGGGCGCGCTCCATACCGCTGCGTTTGACCGGATCGGTTTCTTCGGCGGGATTCGGCACTTTGCCGCCGATGTTTAAAACCATTTCGGGCGACGTGCCCCAAGTAACTTGCGGTTCGATGTCTTCGGCGTTGAAACGGTATTCTTTATCAAAAACCGCGCCTTCGTCAGACACCAGCGTGCGCCAGTACTCGACGGCTTTGTCCCACGCCTCGCCTTTGGGTGCGAAAGGTTTGCCTTTGACATAATCGATGGTGGTTTGATCGACGGCGACCATACCGGAACGCGCGCCTGCCTCAATCGCCATATTGCACAGGGTCATCCTGCCTTCCATCGAAAGGCTGCGGATGGCTTCGCCGCCGAACTCGACGGCGTAACCCGTGCCGCCCGCCGTGCCGATTTGCCCGATGATGTAAAGTGCCACGTCTTTGGCGGTAACGCCCGCTTTTAATTTGCCGTCAACGGCAATCAGCATGGATTTGGATTTTTTCGCGGTAATACATTGGGTCGCCATCGTGTGTTCGACTTCGGAAGTGCCGATGCCGTGAGCCAATGCACCGAATGCGCCGTGGGTGGAAGTGTGCGAATCGCCGCAGACGACGGTCATACCGGGCAGGGTAGCACCTTGTTCCGGGCCCATAACGTGTACGATGCCCTGACCTTTGTCCATAAACGGAAAATAGGCGAGTGCGCCGAATGTTTTGATGTTTTGATCCAACGTATCGACTTGCAGCTTGGAAATCGGGTCTTGGATGCCTTTGTCCCAATCGCCGGTCGGAGTGTTGTGGTCGGCGGTGGAGACCACGCTGTCGATACGCCAGAGTTTGCGGCCGGCCATTTTCAAGCCTTCAAATGCCTGCGGACTGGTAACTTCGTGAACCAAATGACGGTCGATGTAAAGCAGGACAGTGCCGTCTTCTTCTTCACGGACGACGTGGCTGTTCCAGAGTTTGTCGTAGAGGGTTTGTGCTGTCATGGTGTTATTCTTTTGGATAAATGGTAATGCGGATTGGGCGGATTTTAGACGTATTCTTTATACCGCGCAACAAATTTTGTCTAATTTTTGAATTGGTGCTATTTTGTAAACAATTTTAACGAAAAAATTAGACATATTGTCCACTTCAGTAAACAGTTATATCTAAAGAATGATTTGATATGAAAGAATACTTGTCGGGATTCTTTTAAAGGCATTATTATTTGTACCTTGTTAAAACCACGTCAGGCAGAGGAAAGATGAAATTACCGGTTATATCGTCTGAGCATTTGGCTCAACTGCAGGCATTTGAAGCGAAAATCCTGTGTAACCATGCAAAAATCGAAGCATGGTTCCGTTCGCAGTGGAATGTGCACCGCCCGCCGTTTTACGGTTCGGTCGATATCCGCAACGCCGGTTACAAAATTTCGTCTATCGATATGAATTTGTTTCCGGGCGGCTTCAATAATCTGAATCCGAATTTCATCCCGCTGGCGGCGGTTGCTGCGCAAGATGCGGTGCAGCGTGCCTGCGAAACGGCAAAATCCGTATTGATTATTCCTGAAAACCACACGCGCAATACGTTTTACCTGCAAAACGTTTACGCCCTCAGCGAGATTTTGCGCTCGGCAGGGTATGAAGTGCGCTTGGGTAGCCTGAATCCTGAGGTAACCGAGCCGACCGAGCTTGAAACCGCATTGGGCGACAAAATCCTGTTGGAACCTTTATTGCGCACCCGCGAGCGTGTCCATCTTGCAGACGGTTTTTCGCCTTGCGTGGTTTTGTTGAACAACGATTTGTCCGCCGGCATTCCCGACATCCTCAAAGGCATCAGCCAAACCGTTTTGCCGCCGCTGCACGGCGGTTGGACGACACGCCGCAAAACAGATCATTTCGGCGCGTATAACCAAGTTGCCGCCGAATTTGCCAAGCTGATCGACATCGACGAGTGGCAGATCAACCCGTATTTTGAAAAAATCGGCGGTTTGGATTTCCAAGGGCGTGAAGGCGAAGACGCGTTGGCGGAAGCGGTAGAACGCGTGCTGGCGAAAATCCAAGCCAAATACGACGAATCGGGCATTGCCGACAAACCTTTCGTCATCGTCAAAGCCGACGCGGGCACTTACGGTATGGGCGTGATGAGCGTCAAATCCGCCGACGAAGTGCGCGGCTTGAACCGTAAAAACCGCAACAAAATGGCGAAAGTCAAAGAAGGCTTGGAAGTCAGCGAAGTGATTGTCCAAGAAGGGATTTATACTTATGAAACCTTAAACGGCGCGGTGTGCGAACCCGTCGTCTATATGATGGACCGCTTCGTCATCGGCGGCTTCTTCCGCGTGCACGAAGGGCGCGGTGCGGACGAAAACCTCAACGCCGGCGGTATGGTGTTTGTGCCGCTGTCCAACAGCATTCCGACCGGTAACGGCGACAATTCGCAAGAAGCCCCCGAAGCCTGCAAGCGCGTATTCGAGCAGTGGGATTCGCTGGGTATGCCGCGATCCGAAAAAGACTGCGATGTCGATAATGTCCACAACCGCCTCTATGTGTACGGCGTGATGGCGCGCCTGTCGCTTTTGGCGGCTTCAATCGAGTTGGAAGAAACGGCGTAAGACCGTTTTGAAATACAGATGCCGTCTGAAGCGGAAATCCGGTTCAGACGGCATTTCGGGTATTTGGCGTGTGGGAACATCTGTTTCAGACGGCATCTCAGACTATTTTAAAAAAGGGAAAACATGAGCATCAAGCAATGGCCGGAAGGCGAAAGACCCAGGGAAAAACTGTTGGAACGCGGGGCGGCGGCTTTGAGTGATGCCGAGCTTTTGGCAATCCTTTTACGCGTCGGAACGCGCGGAATGAGCGCGGTTGATTTGGCGCGCTACCTGTTGCAGGAGTTCGGCAGCTTGGGGAAGCTGATGAGCGCGGAGGTCGGCAAACTGTCGGCATACAAGGGTATGGGGACGGCAAGTTTCACACAGTTCGCCGTAGTCAGGGAAATCGGAAGGCGGATATTGGCGGAAGAATTGCAGGAGGGCATCGTCCTGTCCGACCCCGACACGGTCGCCGATTACCTGCGCTTTCATTTGGGGCAGGAAAAAGTCGAAGTCAGCGTCGCGCTGCTGCTGAACCGCCAAAACCAACTGATTGCGGTCAGAGAGCTGTCGCGCGGTACGGTTGCGGAAAACACGATTTACATCCGCGAAATCGTCAAACTGGCATTGGACGAATATGCCGACAGCCTGATTATCGCGCACAACCATCCGGGCGGCTCGCCCGAACCTTCGCAGGAAGACATCATGTTTACAAGGCGGCTGACACAGGCCATGTCGCTGGTTGATGTTTCCCTGCTCGACCATTTTATCGTTACCTCGCAAAGCGTCCGTTCGTTCAGGCAGCTCGGGCTGATGCCCTGACACCCTGTTTTACATTCGGCGGCTCTGATAAAATAGCCGCTTCGACCGTATTCGACAGATATTGTTAAGTTAATGGAAACACAAAACAAACCTACCGTTACCGACATCGACCGCCCGGTTCTCGTTCCGCCCGGCGGCAACAAAAAAGTCCTGCTGCATTCCTGCTGCGCCCCGTGCAGCGGCGAAGTGATGGAGGCGATGCTCGCCAGCGGCATCGACTACACCATTTATTTCTACAATCCCAATATCCATCCGCACAAAGAATATATGCTCCGAAAAGAGGAAAATGTGCGCTTTGCGGAAAAGTTCGGCATCCCCTTCATCGACAAAGACGACGATTACGAAAACGACCGCAAAGAATGGTTTGCCAAAGCCAAAGGCATGGAGTTTGAGCCGGAACGCGGCATCCGCTGTACGATGTGTTTCGATATGCGTTTTGAAAAAGCGGCGCAATACGCGCACGAACACGGCTTCCCCGTCTTTACCAGTTCGCTGGGCATTTCACGCTGGAAAAATATGGCGCAAATCAACGACTGCGGCCGCCGCGCCGCCGCGCCTTACGATGATGTGGTGTATTGGGATTTCAACTGGCGCAAAGGCGGCGGCAGCGCGCGTATGATCGAAATCAGCAAACGCGAAAACTTCTACCAGCAGGAATATTGCGGCTGCGCCTATTCCTTGCGCGATTCCAACGCCCACCGCAAATCGCAGGGACGCATCCCCATCAAACTCGGCGTGCTGTATTACGGCGACGAATCGACACAATACGAACCTGCACCCATCCGGGCGGACAAATAAACACCCGATGCCGTCTGAAGGTTCAGACGGCATCGGGTTCGGCATCGGCACGGGGAAAGGTTTGCCGGTTTGGCAATCGGCAAGCGGAAACCGCATTGACAAGTTTGCCGTTTTGATAAAACACCCCGTTGCCGGGGTGAAAGGGCGACATCATGAAATCCCTTGTTATCTGGCTGCTTCTGTTGGGCTCGGCGGCAGGCGTTTTCTACCATACCCAAAACCAATCCGTGCCGGCGGGCGAACTTGTCTATCCGTCCGCACCGCAAATCAGGGACGGCGGCGATGCGCTGCACTACCTCAACCGTATCCGCGCACAAATCGGTTTGCACGAGCTGGCACACGCGCCTGTATTGGAAAACTCCGCCCGCAGGCACGCACGCTACCTCACGCTTAATCCCGAAGACGGACACGGAGAATATCATCCCGACAATCCGCACTACACCGCACAAAAGCTGACCGAACGCACACGCCTTGCCGGGTATCTCTACAACGGCGTGCATGAAAACATCAGCACGGAAGAGGAAGCCGCCGAATCGTCCGACAGCGACATCCGCACGCAGCAACGCCAGGTTGACGGATTGATGAGCGCAATCTATCACCGCCTTTCCCTGCTTGACCGCCATACCGACGAAGCAGGTGCGGCATTTGTGCGCGAAAACGGCAAAACCGTCGTCGTATTCAATCAGGGCAACGGCAGGTTTGAGCGGCATTGCGCCCAAGGCAGAAATCAGCCCGAAGCGGGACGGAAATATTACCGCAACGCCTGCCACAACGGTGCGGTCGTGTACACCGACGAAGCCATGCCCGCAACGGAATTGCTTTATACCGCCTATCCGGTCGGAAGCGGCGCGCTGCCTTATTTTTACGGGGAACGTCCCGACCCCGTGCCGGAATATGAAATGACGGGTAATCCTGTCAGCATTAATTTTTCTGAGGCGGCAGGCAAAATTACGATGAAAAGTTTCAAGCTGTATCAGGGTAAAAACGAAATCCGCCCCGTCAGGGTTTTAACCGCCGGCAACGACCCCAACGGCAGGCTGACCGCGCACCAATTCGCGCTTTTCCCGCTCAAACCTTTGGAATACGGCACGCTCTATACGGCGGTATTCGACTATGTCCGCAACGGACGGCGCGCGCAGGCGAAATGGCAGTTTAGAACCCGAAAACCCGATTACCCTTATTTTGAGGTGAACGGCGGCGAGATGCTTGCGGTTAGAAAAGGCGAAAAATATTTCATCCACTGGCGCGGACGCTGGTGTTTGGACGCGTGTACCCGTTATACCTACCGGCAGCGGCTCGGCAGCCGCCTGTCCATAGGAAGGCACGAGGCGGGCGGCATCGTCTTCAGCGTTGGCGGAATGACAGGCAGCCGTATCACGCTTGCCCCGGAAGACAGCCCGGGACGCGGCGTTACCCTTTATTTACAGGATTGAATACATGACAGGCAGAACAGGCCGCAACGGCAGTACCCAAGCGCAACCCGAACGCGTCATGCTGGTGGGCGTAATGTTGGACAAAGACGGTACGGGCAGCAGTGCCGCCCGTCTGAACGGTTTTCAGACGGCATTGGCGGAAGCCATCGAGCTGGTCAAAGCGGCGGGCGGCAATCCCGTCATTGTGGAGACCACCAAACGCGACCGTCCGCACACCGCGCTGTTTGTCGGCACGGGCAAGGCGGCGGAGCTGTCGGAAGCAGTTGCCGCAGACGGCATCGATTTGGTCGTATTCAACCACGAACTCACGCCCACGCAGGAACGCAACCTTGAAAAAGAACTGAAATGCCGCGTATTGGACAGGGTAGGGCTGATTCTGGCGATTTTCGCCCGCCGCGCCCGTACGCAGGAAGGCAGGCTGCAAGTCGAGTTGGCACAATTAAGCCATTTGGCGGGACGCTTGATACGCGGTTACGGACATTTGCAAAGCCAGCGCGGCGGCATCGGCATGAAAGGACCGGGCGAAACCAAACTGGAAACCGACCGCCGATTGATCGCCCATCGGATCAATGCCTTGAAAAAACAGCTTGCCAACCTCAAAAAACAGCGCGTCCTGCGCCGCAAGTCCCGCGAATCGGGCAGAATCAAAACGTTTGCGCTGGTCGGCTATACTAATGTCGGCAAATCCAGCCTGTTCAACCGGCTGACCAAGTCGGGCATATATGCGAAAGACCAGCTTTTCGCCACACTCGACACGACGGCGCGGCGGCTGTACATCAGTCCCGAATGCAGCATTATCCTGACCGATACCGTCGGATTCGTCAGCGATTTGCCGCACAAACTGATTTCCGCCTTTTCCGCTACGCTGGAAGAAACCGCGCAAGCCGATGTACTGCTGCACGTCGTCGATGCCGCCGCCCCGAACAGCGGACAGCAGATTGAAGACGTGGAAAACGTACTGCAAGAAATCCATGCCGGCGATATTCCGTGCATCAAGGTGTACAACAAAACCGACCTGCTGCCGTCTGAAGAACAAAACACGGGCATATGGCGCGACGCTGCGGGAAAAATTGCCGCCGTCCGCATTTCCGTTGCTGAAAATACCGGTATAGACGCACTGCGCGATGCGATTGCCGAATATTGCGCAACCATGCCGACAACCGACGACGAGACCGAAATGCCATGAAAAAAACCTGTTTCCACTGCGGGCTGGACGTTCCCGAAAACCTGCATCTGACCGTCCGCTACGAAGGCGAAGACCGCGAAACCTGCTGCGCTGGTTGTCAGGCGGTGGCGCAAAGCATTATCGACGCGGGCTTGGGCAGTTATTACAAACAACGCACCGCCGACGCGCAAAAAACCGAACTGCCGCCCCAAGAAATCCTCGACCAAATCCGCCTGTACGACTTGCCCGAAGTCCAGTCCGACTTTGTGGAAACCCACGGCGGCACGCGCGAGGCGGTTTTAATGCTCGGCGGCATCACCTGCGCCGCCTGCGTCTGGCTGATCGAACAGCAGCTTTTGCGTACAGACGGCATCATCCGCATCGACCTCAATTACAGCACGCACCGCTGCCGCGTCGTCTGGGACGACGGCAAAATCCGCCTTTCCGACATTCTGTTGAAAATCCGGCAGACAGGCTACACCGCCGCACCCTATGACGCGCAGAAAATCGAAGCCGCCAACCAAAAAGAACGCAAACAATACATCGTCCGCCTCGCCGTTGCCGGACTGGGTATGATGCAGACGATGATGTTCGCGCTGCCGACCTACCTTTACGGCGGCGACATCGAACCCGATTTTTTGCAAATCCTCCATTGGGGCGGCTTCCTGATGGTGCTGCCCGTCGTATTCTATTGCGCCGTCCCGTTTTATCAAGGCGCATTGCGCGACTTGGAAAACCGCCGCGTCGGTATGGACACGCCGATTACCGTCGCCATCATCATGACCTTTATTGCTGGCGTTTACAGCCTCGCCACCAATGCGGGGCAGGGGATGTATTTCGAATCCATCGCGATGCTGCTGTTTTTCCTGCTGGGCGGACGCTTTATGGAACACATTGCCCGACGCAAGGCAGGAGATGCCGCCGAAAGGCTGGTGAAACTGATACCCGCCTTCTGCCACCGGATGCCCGGCTATCCTGCCGTACAGGATGTCCGCGAAGCCGCCGTCGTCAAGCTCCAAGCAGGCGATGTGGTGCTGGTCAAACCGGGAGAGACCATCCCCGTTGACGGCACGGTACTGGAAGGTGCAAGCACGGTTGACGAATCTATGCTGACCGGCGAGAGCCTGCCCGTCGCCAAAATGCCGTCTGAAAAAGTAACCGCAGGCACACTCAACACGCAAAGCCCCCTGATTATACGCACCGACCGCACCGGCGGCGGCACGCGCCTGTCCCATATCGTCCGCCTGCTCGACCGTGCCTTGGCGCAAAAACCGCGCACTGCCGAGTTGGCGGAACAATACGCCTCGTCTTTCATATTCGGCGAACTCCTGCTTGCCGTCCCCGTCTTCATCGGCTGGACGCTGTACGCCGACGCGCACACCGCGCTTTGGATTACCGTCGCCCTGCTGGTCATTACCTGTCCGTGCGCCTTATCGCTTGCCACGCCGACCGCGCTGGCGGCCTCGACCGGCACTTTGGCACGCGAAGGCGTTTTAATCGGCGGCAAACAAACCCTCGAAACCCTCGCCCAAACCACCGACATCATTTTCGACAAAACCGGCACGCTGACACAAGGCAATCCCGTTGTCCGCCGGATTGAACTGCTCGGCAGCATGACCGAAGCCCAAGTGCTGGCAGTGGCGCAAAGTTTGGAACAGCAGTCCGAACACCCGCTCGCGCGAGCCATCCTCAACTGCCGCATTTCAGGCGGCATCGCCCCCGAAATCCAAGTCGGACAACGCCTCAACCGCATCGGCGAAGGCGTGGGCGCACAACTGACCGTCAACGGCGAAACACAGGTTTGGGCATTGGGCAGGGCATCCTATGTCGCCGAAATTTCAGGTAAAGAACCGCAAACAGAAGGCGGCGGCAGTGCGGTTTACCTCGGCAGCCAGAGCGGTTTCCAAGCCGTGTTCTACCTGCAAGACCCGCTCAAAGACAGCGCGGCGGAGGCGGTGCGGAAGTTGGCAGGCAAAAAACTGACGCTGCACATCCTCAGCGGCGACCGCGAAACCGCCGTTGCCGAAACCGCCCGCGCCCTGGGTATCACGCACTACCGCGCCCAAGCAATGCCGGAAGACAAGCTGGAATATGTCAAAGCCTTACAAAAAGAAGGGAAAAAAGTGCTGATGATAGGCGACGGCATCAACGACGCGCCCGTTTTGGCTCAGGCAGACGTATCCGCCGCCGCAGCCGGCGGAACGGACATTGCCCGGGACGGCGCAGACATCGTTCTGCTCAACGAGGATTTGAACATCGTGCCGCATATGTTTGCCCAAGCCCGCCGCACGCAGCAGATTATCCGCCAAAACCTGGTATGGGCGAGCGCGTACAATATCATCGCCGTACCGCTTGCCGTTTTGGGCTATGTCCAACCGTGGATTGCCGCACTGGGTATGAGCTTCAGTTCGCTGGTCGTATTGGGCAACGCCATGCGGCTTCACAAGCAGGTGGACATGCCGTCTGAAAAAATACCGTCCGAACAATGACGGACGGCGTTGCTTTAGACGTATAGTTGATGTTTCAACACACAAGACGACACATAAAGCACCGCCCTATGTGTTGCCCTGATTTGAAAGGGGTTACGCCCCTCCCAAATAAAGTCTGATTCTACCGCTCTAAAGGGTGGGGTTTCAACCGAAAAGGAAACACGATGAAAACAAAAATGAGGCGATGGAACACCATCGTCATCCCCCCGCAGGTGGGAACCCATATGTCTGATTTTTCTTTTATTTTCAAATGCTAATTAACGGATAGGTCTGGATTCCCGCCTGCGCGTGAATGACGGAAATGTGCATTTCTAATTTTTACCCACTATATAGTGAATTAAATTTAAACCGGTACAGTGTTGGCTCGCCTTAGCTCAAAGAGAACGATTCTCTAAGGTGCTGAAGCACCAAGTGAATCGGTTCCGTACTATTTGTACTGTCTGCGGCTCGCCGCCTTGTCCTGATTTAAATTTAATTCACTATAAAAACCTCGAATCCTGATTGGCAGGATTCGGGGTTTTTGATTGCTGATGCCGTTCAGATGACATTTTCAAGCAGCTTATTGATCCACAAACGCACGCTCAATCAGGTAATCGCCGCGTACGCCTGTTTTCGGAGAGACGGTCAAACCGAAATCGTCCAAAACTTTGCAGGTGTCTTTCAGCATCGCGGGGCTGCCGCACAGCATGGCGCGGTCGTCTTGAGGATTGATTTTGGGCAGGCCGATGTCTTCAAACAGTTTGCCGCTTACCATCAGGTCGGTTAGGCGGCCGTGGTGTTCGAATTCTTCACGCGAAACAATCGGGTAGTAAATCAGTTTTTCTTTAACCAAGTCGCCGAGGTATTCGTGTTCGGGCAATTCTTTGGTAAAGCGGTCGTAGTACGCCAAATCTTTTTTGTAGCGCACGCCGTGTACGAGGATGATTTTTTCAAATTGCTCGTAAATTTCGGGGTCTTTGGTGATGCTCAAGAAAGGGGCGATGCCGGTACCGGTGCTCAACAGGTAAAGGTGTTTGCCTGGATTCAGGTCGCCGGCAACCAGAGTTCCGGTCGGTTTTTTGCTGATTAACACGTCGTCGCCGACTTTGAGGTGTTGCAGGCGGCTGGTCAGCGGGCCGTCTTGGACTTTAATGCTGAAAAATTCGAGGTGTTCTTCCCAGTTGGCGGAGGCGACGCTGTATGCGCGCATCAGCGGCTTGCCGTCCACCATCAGCCCGACCATGACGAATTGGCCGTTTTCAAAGCGCAACGATTCGTCGCGGGTGCAGGTAAAGGTAAAATATGCGTCTGTCCAGTGGTGTACGGACAATACTTTTTGGGTATTGAATGCTGCCATTTGGGTTTCCTGTCAGTAAAAGAAATGGATAGTGCTTGTTCGGGACGTGCGGCAGAGTGGAAATGTCTGCCCGATTCGGGATAAAGTCAAAATTCTAAACGAAACGGATGGTTGCGACAATGTTTGATGCGCGTTGGTTATATGCCGTCTGAAGGGCTTCAGACGGCATCGCGCGGCGGGCGCGGCTTACGGCGGCATATCGGCGAGGGAAATCAGGGAAATCGAGGCTGCCAGCCTGAGCGTGTCCCGTCCCCAGAGGGGGTGTTCCAGCCTTCGTATCGGGAGGATCGGTTTGACGGTGGCGGCAATCAGCTTTTGTATTTCGGCAGGCTGATCCGACAATACGCCGCCCCATTTTTCCGCAGCCGCTTCCAGCAGCCCGCCGTTTTTCAATATCAGCGCGGTCGAATGGATGTAGCAGAGCCAATCGCGGGCTTGGCATTGCGCTATGGTCAGGACTTCGGAAGGGTCGTCTTCAAAATCCAAAAAGCTGATGTTTTCCCCGTCCGACATCATATTCCGCGCAAACGCCTGACTGAGGAACTGCCGTTTTTTATGCACGCGTGCAATGGCTTCCAAACCGGCAAGCCAAGCGTCCGCCTTTCCGGCTTCGGCTTCTTGGCGGATTTGCGTATCGAGCGGGATGCCTTCCAAATTGCCGAACATAAGGGCATTTTTCCGGATGGCGAGCAATTCGGGAACGACTATCCCCGCCGAGCGCAATTCGTACAGGCGTTTTGATTCGGTTGCAATGGCAGGCTCGCCGCCGAGGCTGGGAACCGGCTTCAACACCCCCAGTTTCAAATATCGGGCAACCATACCGAGCAGCGCGTAACGCCATCGTGCATTGTGCCTGCCTGCTTTGCGTACCCATACCTTGGTTCCGTCGGCAAGCAGGTGGGGAGCGATGGCTGCCTCCTGTTTTGCCGCCAATTCGTCTAGCAGTATGGAAAAACGGGTTTCCTGCATAGGTAAGGTCATTTTCTTTCAATCTTAAGTTCGGACGGAATGCCGCCCATACGGAACATCAGGCAAGGGTTTGTTCGATGATGCCTTTTACCGCATCCGCACTGTTCGGCACGGTTTGCACGCGCTGCGGCAGGTTTTCCAAACCTTCCAGCGCGGCGGGGCGCGGAATGGCAACATCGCCGACGGCTTCGCGTATGGTCGCATCGAATTTCGCCGCCAACGCGGTTTCCAAACAAACCACCGTTTCACCTTCTTCGCGCACTTCGCGGGCGACTTTTACGCCGTCGGCAGTGTGTGGGTCGATGAGTTCTTGGTCTTGCTCGTAAACCTGTTTGATGGTGGCGAGGCGGTCGGCGTGGGTGGACTTGCCGGAAGTAAAGCCGTATTTACCGCCGACTTTGTCCAAGGCAAACCGCAGGTCAAAGCCTTTGCCCGCCGCCACTTCCGCCCAAAGCGTATTGATTTCATGAGGATCGCGATCCATCAGGTCGAACACGAAACGCTCGAAGTTGGACGCTTTGGAAATGTCCATCGACGGGCTGGAGGTAACATAAGTATGCTCGCTGTTGCGCGGGCGGTATGCGCCGGTTTTGAAAAACTCGTCCAACACATCGTTTTCATTGGTCGCAACAATCAGGCGGCGGATGGGCAAGCCCATTTGTTTGGCGATGTGTCCCGCGCAAACGTTGCCGAAGTTGCCGCTCGGCACGCAAAAGCTGACGGTTTCGTCATTGCTTGAAGTGGCGTTGAAATAGCCTGCAAAGTAATAAACCACTTGCGCGACGATGCGTCCCCAGTTGATCGAGTTGACCGTACCGATATGGTATTTTTCCTTGAATGCGGCATCGTTTTGCACCGCCTTCACAATGTCCTGACAGTCGTCAAACATCCCCTTCACGGCGATATTGTGGATATTCCCGTCTTGCAGGCTGTACATTTGCGCGCGTTGGAACGCGCTCATTTTACCGTCGGGCGACAACATAAATACGTTCACGCCCTTTTTGCCGCGCAAGGCATATTCCGCAGCCGAACCCGTATCGCCGCTGGTTGCGCCCAAGATATTGAGTTTTTTGCCTTCTTTGTTTAAAACATATTCAAACGCATTGCCCAAAAACTGCATCGCCATATCTTTGAACGCCAGCGTCGGGCCGTTGGACAAGGCTTGGATTTTGATGCCGTCTGAAAGCGTGCGGACGGGGGTGATTTCCTTAGTGCCGAACGCCGTTTCCGTGTAAGTACGGTTCAGAATATCGCGCAAATCGTCCCCCGGAATATCCGTAACGAACAGGCGCATAATTTCAAACGCCAATTCGGGATAAGCTAAACCGCGCCATTTGTCCAAGGTTTCCCGCCTGATTTGCGGATAATGTTCCGGCAGCATCAGCCCGCCGTCGGGGGCGAGCCCCATCAATAAAACTTCGCTGAACGGTTTGGGTGCGGTTTCGCCGCGTGTGCTGATGTAGTCCATCAAATTTTCCTTCTGTAAAAGTTGCAATAAAAACGGCTTCAGACGGCATTGCCGCCACACCTTTTGAAGATTTTAGCGGTACAGCCTGCCGAAGCAGGCGGAAACCGTTTTGGCGGTCAGGGCGGCAAGCGCCTGATTGCGCGTGGACGGATCCAGCATCTGCATCACATCGTTGCCGGTCATTCGTTCGGGTGCTTCTTGGGCGACGCAGCCGCAAATCTTGTTTTCCCATTCCGCCTGTTTTTCGGCACTCATCGCCAGCGCGGTCAAACGCCATTCGCTGCGTTTGTTCAATTCCGCGCGGCATTGGCTCTCGACCGCCATTTTGACGATACTGCCGCCCATACCCGTGCCGCCGTCCAAGCTGCCGAATGTGTTGCCGCCGCCGACGGCGCAGCCGCCAAGTAAGATTGCCACCGGCAAAATAGACAAGGTTTTATTCATCTCAATTCCTTTTCGGTTGAAACCCCGCCGTTTTATGGCGATAGGATCTGATTAGCCGCCCCGTTCGGGATAACGCGCAGGACGGAGTTTTATGCGCCGTTCCGATGTTGGAGCAAACCGTTTGAATATCCGGTTGAAGTCGGCAACATTATACTTCAATTGGGAAAATAAAAAATCCCGCCGCCGTCATTTTGCCTGTTTGCAAAAATGCCGTCTGAAAGCGGTTCAGACGGCATTTCATTGTGGTTTATCCTAGAGACTTGAATGGATTTAACCTATTGTTGCGATAAGGTTTCAATCATTCAGTCAAACTGATGGGAAATGGATAAGCGGATGTTGTACGATCCTTTTTTCCCGCCGGAAAACTCTTTTTCCGCATCGGCAAAGACATTCGTTTTTTTGCCTGTCCGCGCATTGTAGCCCAAGCCGACGGAATACCAAGTCCCCCTCGTATTCCATTTTTGAGCATAATTGCTGTTGCCTTCAAATGCCTTAAAGGAACGGCTGCCCAAAAATTCATGAAGGATATTGCCTTTGATATAGAAAAGTTTTTTGCCTTCGTCAAATTTTCTCACGACATCCAAACCCAAACGGCCTATCAGGCTGTTTACGTGGCTTAAGTTGACATTTATACCATTGTCGAGCCGGTAGCCCGCACCTCTCAAATAGGAATATTGCAACTGTACTTGCGGTGTAATCCGCCACAATTTATCGTCATCCAAAAATTTACGGCGGCCGTATTCGGTGCTGATAGAGAATAGGGTGTTGCTATATTTTCCCTCGCCCCATAATTGCCCCATATGATTTCGTGCAATCACACGGTTACGCAGTTTTCCTATTTTTAATACATTGTCGATATACCCTGTTTCGTCTCCTTCTTTATCTATGTATTGGGTAGTATTGTACAGAGCCAATTCATATTTTCTGATTTTGCCCTTGCCAAACGTATTCCATAATGATGTCCTGCCGTGGCCGTAGTCGAAACTTATGCCCCATTTGCGTTTTTTCTCCTGCTCGTTGAGGCTGAAGCGGTCATATCCGATTTCAAAATCGTTGTTATGAAACCTAAACGCATTGGATTGAATCAAACTGGTATGCGTCAGCCTTATCCAATCGCCTTCTTTTTTATCCAACGTTGAAAAAGCCCGCTCCCCTTCGCGTTTGGTATAAGTATCCAAAGTGAACGCATAATGTGCGGTTGAGTCGAACATATCATTGATATTTTTGATATTTCGGCTCGGATTGCCGGTAGCCTGTTTGACCAAATAGACATTTTGCCTGTTACCACCGGCATAAGTTTGATCGATATAATTATTTCCGGCTTTTTCCGTCGTCATTTCAGAGCCGTTAAAGGATTTATTATAGGCATCCTCGTTGTTTTTATCGCCGTTATGTGCGGAGTATTCGACAGTCAGGGCATCCTCCATAAGGTGCGTATCGTCAATATATTTTTTACCGTTCACAAATTCATTTTTTGAGTCTGTTACCGTAGCGAAACGCAAACGTTCGCCGTAATTCATACTGTCGAGCACTTCGGACAGATTTTTGACGACGACTTCTTGCGGAGTGGACGTTCCTTTTTTCACATAGAGCATATCGCTGTGAATGCCGTCTTTATTCAGATGCATCAAGAATTTATTGGCACCCGCCAATTCGCCGATATGTAAGGCGCGTCCGCTCGTTTTGCTGTTACTGTCAAAATCAACCGTACCTTCGCCGCTCAATTTATCCATCCAGCTTTGACCTGTCATCGTCCATAATGCGTCTTTGGCTAAATTAAGGTTAATTTCGCCCGCACTTTTGCTGTCTAACTTGCTAACATATTGTTCAAATAAATCTTTATGTTTGGAATCGGTTAAGCCGCTGAAATTATCCAAACGTCCCACTAAACGGCTGTTTGGTGTGAAATCTAATTCCACTTTGCCGTTATTTACCGCCAAGACATCGCCAGTCAAACGCATAACATTATCATCTGAATTATCTAACGGCGTAATGGAAACACTGCCGCCATCCGATACAGTTGCCCCATCAATACTGCTGTTGCCTTTATACCTTAAATTAATCAGGCTGTTATCCCTTCGGGCGATATTTGCTACGGCGGAATGAATCGTTATTTGCCCGTCTATGCTGACTTCACTTTTGTCTAATGAATGAATGGCGGCATTGCTTGCATGAATTGTATTGCTTGCGCCGGTTAAGGCTATTTTTGCAGCTTTTTCAGCATAGATTCCTAAGCTTTTTGAACTAATCTGGTTTGTACGGCTTGCACGAATGTTTTGACTTCCACCTTTACCCACCAAGGCAACCGCGTCGCCTTCAATGATATTATCCTTCCCATCTACATTGATTAAACCGCCCGCTTCAGAATACAGCCCAACTCGGGTGCTTTTTACCTCATTTTTATCTTTTGAAGACAAATTGACCGTACTTGTTGCACCGTAGGCATACACACCAAATTCCGCATCGGATAATGTGTTTTTATTTTCGGCGATCAAATCCACCTTTGCCTTGTTGTAGGCAAAAACATTATATTTCAGGCTTGAAATAGAATTATTTTTCCCCTCAAGGACGATTGAGGAGTCGCTTGAACGCAAACCGCTTGTTCCGCCTTGTACGATATTATCGTTCTTCGCAGACAGTTCGACTTTTGCCTTATTCCAAGAATAAATGCTGTTATGGTCAAATCCCCCATTTAATGCCCTAGATTTTTCACTGATTTCACTCTTAACGATATTATTCTCGCCAACCAGTTTGACCAGCGATTTGTCGTCATAGGCAAAGATGCCGTTGGAACCTCGTTTGGATTGATAAGAGTCTGCTCCCTTTAATATGTCAGAGTTGTTTACATAATCCGCATCCGCATCGCCGGATTTTATGGTAACGATATTATCTCCGCCGGCTTCCAGTATGATTTTGTTTCCGTCATCCCTTGTTCCAGGTCTTGCCCCCGTTCTGTTAATCAGAGTCGAAATGCCGTCGCTGCTGTATGCGGCGTTTTCCACGGTAATTTTATTGTTTTCTTTCGCCTTGAGGGTAATCGTGGCATTTCCGTGAGCGGTAATCCCTTCTTGGTTCATCGGATTACCCCCTATCTCAATGATATTGTTTGCCGCATTCAAAACTACATCGCTGTCAATCGTGGATTGAACCCCCACCCTGTATAGTTCTGGCGAATTATTGGGGTTTTTTTCTTTCCAGGCATTGATTAAAGCCGTATTGGTGTCCGGATTTTTAACCCGGACAATATTATCCCCCTCGGCTTCAAGCGTTGCTTTTGCAGAATGCGACGCGATAATGCCTTTTACGGAGGCGTGGTGTTTTACATTTAAATTAACTTCATTATTCCCCTTGTTCGCTTTGAGCTTGACAGTGCTGATGCCGTCAAGGGAAGGTTGGGTAAGATCGCTTGATTGATTATTGATGAAAATGCCCGTCGTGTGTCCGGAATAGGGGGAGTTGGACTGGAGACCGTTTACGCCCAATCCCAAGCCGTCGCCCTCAGTGGCGATGGATATTTTATTGTTATTCCCCGTTAATACGGTATTGGATTTAAAAGCCGTTTCAATACCCCTTAAAAAACTTGTACTCTCAACTTTTCCTGCCGGCATAGGGTCGGCAAGCTTCCCTTTAATCGCAACCACATTATCGCCGTCTTCGGCAGTCAGATTAACATCGGTATTGCGGAGGTTGTGAATACCGAAATGGTGTGTGTCTTTATGAACGTTAACGTTCATATTGAACAAATTGCCTGTTTTTGAATGAAAGGATATGCTGCCTTTGTCATTTTTTTCATCGGGGGGGGGTAATAGTGTTGACATACCGCACTAAGGCACTATTGTTTTCCAAAGTTTTTTTTGTGATCGGATCTGTTACCTTATCGGCAACATTCAAATTAAATTGAATTTTTCCTTTAGCATCCAAATGGATATTTTCGGAATAAGGATGCACATCAACAGATTGGAAATTATTATTGAAAATAATGTCATTATTGCTTTTTACCAATAATTCAGGCGTATATCCCAATTGTGGGTCCGCAAAAGATTGGATGCCGTAAACGCCGTTGACCAGTAAGTTTCCATCTGCTCCGTTTCCGGTGGTAATGACTTCTAATTTCCTACGGGTTTCCCCTTTCTGCCAATAAGGCAAAATAGTTTGCTTTACTGTGATCTTACCCCCCTTCCAAGTTGAAACTGAACCTAATCTTTGCGGGTCCGGTTGCAAAGATACATACTCTACATTTTCAACTTCATATTCAGCAGCGTTAGCCTCAAAACATAATGCCGATTGAATCAACAAAGCAATGGTAGATAAAGCAAATTTTCTATTTTGTTTCATCAAAGTCTCCTTAATGTTTAATTGAAATCCTGATTTGCGTATTGTTATGCCGGTGCGGAATCGGTCTCCGTGCCGGATATATCTGTGTGAAGTCTCTCGTCTTTCCCAGTATGCGCCTAATATCGGCTTAAGGCAAACGGCGGGGCGGTATCTGTATGCGGCACGCCGCCTTTCCCTGCCGTATAATCATATTGTTTGAAAACCTGTTGACGGAGCCGTTATGACCGATTTGTTTGTCCGAGAACCCGACGCGCCGCTTGCCGAACGATTGCGTCCGCATACGCTTGACGACGTGGTGGGGCAGGAACACCTCATCGGCGAAGGTAAACCTTTGCGCGTGGCGGTAGAAGGCGGGAAGCCGCATTCTATGCTGCTGTGGGGGCCGCCGGGCGTGGGCAAGACGACGTTGGCGCGGATTTTGGCGCAGAGTTTCAATGCCCAGTTTCTGCCGGTTTCCGCCGTGTTTTCCGGCGTGAAGGACATACGCGGGGCAATCGACAAGGCAGAAATCGCTTTGCAGCAGGGACGCGCGACGATTTTGTTTGTCGACGAAGTCCACCGCTTCAACAAGGCGCAGCAGGACGCGTTTTTGCCTTATGTGGAAAACGGTTTGCTGACCTTTATCGGCGCGACGACGGAAAACCCGTCGTTTGAAGTCAACCCCGCGCTGTTGAGCCGCGCGCAGGTGTATGTTTTGCAACCCTTGTCTTCAGATGGCCTCAAAAAACTGATTGCCAAAGTGTCGGCGTTGCCCGAATACCGGGATTTCACGATTGAAGCCGACGCGCAGGAGCTGCTCGTCAATACCGCCGACGGCGATGCGCGCAGATTGTTGAATTTATTGGAACAACTTTTACGCGCCGCCGATACGCGCCGTCTGAAAACCCTGACAGCCGAATTTCTCGCCGACAGTCTCGGGGCGCAAATCCGCCGTTTTGACAAAGGCGGCGAAAGTTTCTACAACCAAATCTCCGCCCTGCACAAATCCGTGCGCGGTTCGCATCCTAACGCCGCGCTGTATTGGTTTTGCCGTATGCTCGACGGCGGCACCGACCCGCGCTACCTCGCCCGCCGCATCGTGCGTATCGCTTGGGAAGACATAGGTCTTGCCGACCCGCGCGCCTTTCAAATTGCCAACGATGCCGCCGCCACCTTTGAACGCTTAGGCTCGCCCGAAGGCGAACTCGCACTGGCGCAAGCCGTGCTGTACCTTGCCGCCGCCGCCAAATCCAACGCGGGCTACAAGGCATACAACCAAATGCGCCGTTTCGTTAAAGAAAACGCCAGCGACGAAGTGCCCGTCCACCTGCGCAACGCCCCAACCAAGTTAATGAAGGAATTGGGCTACGGACGCGAATACCGCTACGCCCACGACGAACCGAACGCCTACGCCGCCGGCGAAAGCTATATGCCCGACGGCTTGGACGAACCGGACTTTTACCAACCCGTCCCGCGCGGGCTGGAAATCAAAATCGGCGAAAAACTGGCGTGGCTCAAATCGCTGGATGAAGAGGCATTGCCCAAGGGATAGGGCGGATTGGTGCAGGGCGGCTTCCTGCCGTGTTGTTTGACAGGCGCGGCGGATTTTGCCGACTTGGCGTTTTGCTCCATCTTGACTGCCTGCCGCAAAAGCCTTCAGACGGCATTTCGAGCCTCGGGATGCCGTCTGAACGCGTGCCGCCCTTGCCGTGCCGGTTGCGGAACGATTCGGGGTTCGTCGGCACGGGCTTTGCGGCGGCTGAAACGGCTTTTGCGCCACCGCTTATTTTTCAGACCGGGTTTTAACGATCCGCCGCTGCCGTCCGTTTGCAGGGAAGGGCGGCGATGCCGTCTGAAGGCGGTGTGGCGCGTCGGTGTTTAGATGCTTCAGCACACAGGACGGCACATAAAGCACCGCACGATGAATCGGGTTTTGAAGTTTGAGATGCCGTCTGAAGGCGGGAAAGCCCGCTTCAGACGGCATCGGGGCTTTATCCGTTGTATCGGGCTGAGTCATTTGATTATTTTATTTTTGGAACGGTTTTATGGTTGCCGAAAAATATGTTATCGAAAGCGGATTTCCTTATCCGATGGGGGCGATGCCGATGGACGGCGGGGTCAATTTCGCCTTGTTTTCAGGCAATGCCGAAAAAGTGGAACTGTGCCTGTTTGATGATGGAAACAGGGAAACGCGCTTGGTGCTGCCTTCGCACGAAGGCACGGTGTTTTACGGCTTTGTGCGCGGAATCGGCGCGGGGCAGCGTTACGGCTACCGCGTGTACGGCAGGGTGGACGCGGAGGCGGAATCCTGTTTCAATCCGCAAAAGCTGCTGCTCGATCCGTATGCGCGGCAGACCGACGGCAAACCGGGTTTCCGCAATGCGGAAGAGATGGCATGGTTCAGACCGGAGGACGGGCGCGACAACGCGGCGTTCGCGCCCAAAAGCGTGGTGCGTGGCGATGACGGTTTCGACTGGGGCGGCGACCGCCGTCCGCGCGTCCCTTTGGCGCAAACCGTGATTTACGAGGCGCACGTCAAGGGGCTGACCAAACAGTTTCCCGATTTGGCACACGCCGGCACATACCGCGCCCTGTCCGATACGCGCGTGATTGCCTATTTGAAGGATTTGGGCGTTACCGCGGTCGAGCTGCTGCCGGTTCAGCAGCATCTTGACGAATACCATTTGCAGCAGGCGGGGCTGTCGAACTATTGGGGTTACAACACTTGCGCCCATTTCGCAGTCGAGCCGTCCTATGCGGCGGAGGCGGAACAGGCTGCGGCAGAGCTGAAACAGGCGGTCAAATCGCTGCACGCGGCAGGTTTGGAAGTGATTTTGGACGTGGTGTACAACCATACCGCCGAACAGGACGAAACCGGCGCGATGCTGTGCCAGCGCGGTATCGACAATGCGCGCTGGTATTGGCACAAGCCGCACGGCGGTTATGAAAACTGGTCGGGCTGCGGCAACACGCTGCGTATTGCCGACCGCGATGTGGCGCGTTGGGCTGCGGACAGCCTGCGCTATTGGGCGGAACACTTCCATATAGACGGTTTCCGCTTCGACTTGGGAACGGTTTTGGGACGCGGGCCGGATTTCCGAACGGACGGGCATTTTTTCCAAACGCTTTACCAAGACCCCGTGCTGGCAGATGTGAAACTGATTGCCGAAGCGTGGGACATCGGCGGCGACGGCTACCGTTTGGGGCAGTTTCCGCCGCCGTTTGCCGAATGGAACGGACGTTTCCGCGACGATATGCGCGCGTTTTGGGTGTGGGAAAACGGCAATTTGGGAGCGTTTGCCGAACGTCTGGCCGGCTCGTCCGACCTGTTCCGGCACGGCGGACGCAAGCCCTCGGCAAGCCTCAACTTCATTACCGCACACGACGGCTTCACCCTGCGCGACCTGGTCAGTTACAACGAAAAACACAACGATGCCAACGGCGAGGGCAACCGCGACGGACACAACGGCAACATCAGCTACAACCACGGCATCGAAGGCGCGGCCGGCGACGCGGACATACGGCAAAGCCGCGAATACACCGCCAAAGCACTGCTTGCCTCGCTGTTCCTTTCCAACGGCATCCCGATGCTGCTCGGCGGCGACGAGTTCGGCAACAGCCAGCAGGGCAACAACAATGCCTATTGCCAAGACAGCCCGATTGCGTGGCTCGATTGGCAGGACGCGGACGAAATGTTGCAGGTTTACACGAAATCGCTGATTGCCCTGCGTCGGAAAATCGGAATTTTGAACGAAAACATCTGGTGGACGGAGGGCAGGGTGCGCTGGCTGAATGCCGACGGTGTGCCGATGAATCATGAAAACTGGCACGACAGGACGGCGAAATCGATGCAGGTTCTGCTTGACGGAGAATGGCTGCTGTTGGTCAACGGTGCGCGTAATCGGCAGTTTTTTAACCTGTCTCAAGGACGGTGGCAGGTTTCTTGCGTACCATCGGAGAAATTTAATTACAATACTTCTGAAAATCGGTTTGCCGCCGGACATATGGGCATTTGGGTTTTGAAGCAGGAAGCATGACCCGCCCGAACACAAAGAACATAAATAAAAGAAATGTCGTCTGAACCGGCTACCCTTCAGACGGCATACGGAAACCTATTTTTCAATCACCCCGCAGAGAAAGGCTGTTTCACATGGCTCAAAAACTTCCCATTTCCGGTTTCGACTACGTCATGCCCAAACCGGATGCCGAGACCATCCGCAAGGCAATCGTCTATAAGCTGATTTTCATCTTGGGCGCAGACCCCAAAGATGCCAACGAACACCAATGGCTCAACGCCGCGATGCTTGCCGCACGCGACCTGATTGCCGAAGACTTCCTGAAAACCCGCCGCGCCCACATCGAAAACGGGAAGCGTATGGTTTACTACCTGTCTATGGAATTCCTGCTCGGCCGCGCATTTGTCAACGCCCTGATCAACGAAGGCGTTTACGCCGAATTTGAAGAGGCGTTCCGCCAACTGGGCAAAGCGTTCGCCGACGTTTGCGAACAAGAACAAGACCCGGGTTTGGGCAACGGCGGTTTGGGCCGCCTTGCCGCCTGCTTCTTGGATTCGCTCGCCACTTTGCGGATTCCGGCAATGGGCTACGGCATCCGCTACCAATACGGTATGTTCAAACAGGAAATCGCGGACGGACAGCAGGTCGAAAAACCCGATTTGTGGCTGGATCAGGATTTGGCTTGGCAGTTTGCCCGTCCGAACAAACAGTATTCTGTCCGTTTCGGCGGTCAGCTTCTGAATATGGGCGGCAAAAAAGAATGGCTGCCCGAAGAAGAAATCTCCGCGATGGCATACGACGAAATCATCCCGGGCTACGGCGGCGAATGTGCCAACCCGTTGCGCTTGTGGACGGCGCACGCCGGCAAACTGTTCAACCTTGCCGACTTCAACAAGGGCGACTATGCCTCTGCCGTCCGCGCGCAAAACAGCGACGAAAACATCTCCCGCGTCCTCTATCCGAACGATTCCACCGACAGCGGCAGAGAGCTGCGCCTGAAACAGGAATATTTCCTTGTTTCCGCCTCGGTTCAAGACATCGTCGCACGCCACAAATGCCGTTTCCCGAGCGTTGAAAACCTTGCCGACAAAGCCGCCATCCACCTGAACGACACCCATCCCGTGCTTGCCATTCCCGAGCTGATGCGCATCTTGATCGACGAAGAGGGTATCGAATGGACAAAAGCATGGGAAATGTGCTGCAAAATCTTCTCCTACACCAACCACACACTGATGAGCGAAGCCTTGGAAACCTGGCCGGTCGAGCTGATGGCGCGCCTGCTGCCCCGACATCTGGACATCGTCTTTGAGATCAACGCCCGCTTCCTCAACAGCGTACAGGAACAGGGTTTTGGTGAAGACTTTGTCCGCCGCGTCTCTATCATCGACGAAACCCACGGCCGCCGCGTGCGTATGGGTTGGCTTGCCGTCATCGGTTCGCACAAGGTCAACGGCGTGGCAAAAATCCACTCCGACCTGATGGTCAACACCATTTTTGCGGACTTCGCCAAAGTGTTCCCCGAACGCTTTACCAACGTAACCAACGGCGTAACCCCGCGCCGTTGGATCAACATCGCCAATCCCGAGTTGACCAAGTTCCTCGACAAACATTTGGGCGGAGACGACTGGCGTTTGCATTTGGACAAGCTGACCAAGCTCAACGGCACGGCGGACGATGCCGCCGTGCAGGCGGAATTCGGCGCAGTGAAAAAAGCCGCCAAAGAACGCCTCGCCAAATACATCGAAACCGAGCTGGGCATCAAAGTCAGCACCGACGCGCTTTTCGACATCCAAATCAAACGCATCCACGAGTACAAACGCCAAGCTTTGAACGTGATGCACATCGTGGACCGCTACAATAAAATCTTGGAAAACCCCGATTACGATTGGCAGCCGCGCGTGTTTATCTTTGCCGGCAAAGCCGCATCCGCCTACTATATGGCGAAAAAAATCATCCGCCTGATTAACGATGTGGCACGCGTCATCAACAACGACACCCGCATCCGCGACCTGATTAAAGTCGTGTTCATCCCGAATTACAGTGTCAGCCTCGCACAAATCATCATTCCTGCCGCCGATTTGCACGAACAAATCTCACTGGCGGGGACGGAAGCATCCGGCACCGGCAATATGAAATTTGCCCTCAACGGCGCAATCTGTATGGGTACGCTGGACGGCGCGAACGTTGAAATTTTGGAAAAAGTCGGCGCGGACAACTGCTATATCTTCGGAAACACCGTCGAACAAGTCGAAGAAATCCGCCGCAACGGTTACGACCCCTTGGGCTATATCGAGCGCGACAGCGACCTGCGCCGCGTCGTCAACCAAATCAGCCAAGGCGCGTTCTCGCCGGAAGAGCCGGGCCGCTACAAAGACGTGTTGCAGCCGTACGGCGATTTCTATCAACTGATGGCGGATTTCCGCAGCTACATCGACACGCAATACAAAGCGGACGGACACTACCGCAACACCTCCGCGTGGCGCAAATCAGCCTTGATGAACATTGCCAATATGGGCTTTTTCTCATCCGACCGCGCCATTGCCGACTACTGTCGCGATATTTGGCACATCGAGCCATTGAGCGAAAAAGAATTGCCCGGCAAAAATTAAGCGTTGAGCAGATGGCAAAAGCCGATACATCGGAAAGGTGTATCGGCTTTTTTATATTTGCTGTTTTTGAATTGGATAACAAACTTAAAAGACCGTCTGAAAATTTTCAGACGACCTTTTAAAATTTAACTGCCATTTTACAGGATACTTGTAGCCTTACTTTGTCTTATTTGAGATTCTCCAATAGTTTTCCCCCATCAGTAATCTGAGATAATGTTTGGGCAAAAGGAAAAGAACGTCCCAAAATGGATTTAACCTGTTTTGCTTTGATTGGATTTTGACTTAAATCGATAAAATGTTCTAGTTTCTGAAAAAATGTTTTATTATCAACACCGTAATGATGAGTTTTCTCTATGATTCCTGTTGCTTGACCATATGCAACAATTCCTTGTCCAGAGGCGTATAGGAATACATAGTCTCCTTTTTTAATCCGACAGATTTTTTCTTTGTAGCCATCTTCAAATGCAGCAGCTACTTGGTTTGTCATCATAAAATTATGGTCTTCCAGGTCGTTGGCACTATTAGTATTTAATAAGAAATATCGTGTTGTAGTTGAATTATCAAATTCTTCTTCTTTTTGTTTGTCAATCATTCGTTTGTTCTCCCAGTCTTGAATAATGAATTCTTGAATTAAATCATTGATGATATCTTGGCGGGTTGTTTCCCAAGCATCGGCAAGCTCTTGCAAAATCAAATCATCTTTAATGGATAAACGTAAACTCAACGTAATCTTATTTTGATTTCGTTGGTTGTATATTTCTGTGCGGCGGTCGATAAAGCTATTAGGCATAATTATATCCTTTTGTTTTAGGGTTAAATAAAATATCAGGAGGAGGGGATTCATTCTTGATGGTGAGTATTATGTTACATTTCTATTTTTTAATGCAATAAAAATTACTCTTAAATTATTCTTAATTTATTATATTATTATTTTTATTTAGAATAAACTATAATAATGACTTTTATGGGAGGTTCTG
>NZ_CAUIXH010000017.1:0-42758 GCF_962707005.1 Neisseria basseii
TGGGTTTTTTTTGGTTTTTTTTTTTTTTGGGGGGGGGCAGGGTGGGATTGGTGTGATGACGAAATATAAGTTTCCCGTCATTCCCACGAAAGTGGGAATCTAGAAACTCAAAGCTGCAAGAATTTATCAGAAATGACTGAAACTCAACGAACCCGGATTCCCACTTTTGTGGGAATGACGGAGGAGGAGTTGCTGTTTTCCCGATAAATGCCCGCAATCTCAAATCCCGTCATTCCCCAAAAACAAAAAATCAAAAACAGAAATTTCGTCATTCCCGCACAGGCGGGAATCCGGAAACTCAAAGTTGCAAGAATTTATTAGAAATGGCTGAAACTCAACGAACCCGGATTCCCACTTTCGTGGGAATGACGCGGAAAAGTTGGCTGTGGGGCGGGAATGGCGGGCTGAAGCCCACCCTACGTCCCGCCCTACGGAACGTTGAACCGTCATTCCCGCGCAGGCGGGAATCCAGTTTTGTCGGCGCGGAAACTTATCGGATAAAACGGTTTCTTTAGATTTTACGTTCTGGATTCCCGCTTTCGCGGGAATGACGCGGGAAAGTTGCTGTGATTTCGGATAAATTTTCGCAACGCTTAATTTCCGTTTTACCCGATAAATACCCGCAACCTCAAATCCCGTCATTCCCGCAAAAACAAAAAAATCAAAAACAGCAATCCCGTCATTCCCGCGCAGGCGGGAATCTAGAGTTGTCGGTGCGGAAACTTATCGGGTAAAACGGTTTCTTTAGATTTTACGTTCTGGATTCCCACTTTCGTGGGAATGACGGGATGCGGGTTTCCGTGCAGATGGATTCGTCATTCCCGCGCAGGCGGGAATCCGGAAACTCAAAGCTGCAAGAATTTATTAGAAATGGCTGAAACTCAACGAACCTGGATTCCCACTTTCGTGGGAATGACGGAGGAGGGGTTGCTGTTTTCCCGATAAATGCCCGCAATCTCAAATCCCGTCATTCCCCAAAAACAAAAAAATCAAAAACAGAAATCCCGTCATTCCCGCGCAGGCGGGAATCCAGGTCTGTCGGTGCGGAAACTTATCGGGTAAAACGGTTTCTTTAGATTTTACGTTCTGGATTCCCGCTTTCGCGGGAATGACGCGGAAAAGTTTTCGTGCCGGTTTGAACCGGTGGGGATGGTGCGGGAATGACGGCGGAAAAGTGGGCTGTGGGGCGGGAATGACGGTATTTTTGTATTTAATATAAATTTGTATTCGATATAAAAATGCCGTCTGAAACGGCGGGGCGGGGTGTGGAAATGCCGTCTGAAGCGGTCAAACGACGTTTCAGACGGCATTTTTATGCCCGGTTATTTCCGGTAGCGGACGGCGCGGGACAGGATTTCTTCAATTTCCATCCACATAATTCCCCCTTACAGCAAACCGGGCTGTCCCAATGCAGGGTCGGTCGCGCGGGCAGCTTGTGCGTCTTCGACGGTCAGTCCGAGGGCTTTTGCCACGCCTTCGCCGTATGCCGGGTCGCAACGGTAGCAGTTGCGGATATGGCGGTATTTGATGAAGTCGGGCGCGTCGCCCATTGCGGCGGCGGTGTTGCCGAACAATGCCTGTTTCTGTGCGTCGCTCATCAGATTGAACAAGGCGCGCGGTTGGCTGAAGTAGTCGTCATCGTCTTGACGGTAGTCCCAGTGTGCCGCGTCGCCGTTGATTTTCAAAGGCGGTTCGGCGAAGTCGGGTTGTTGCTGCCATTGGCCGAAGCTGTTGGGTTCGTAGTGCGGCAGGCTGCCGTAGTTGCCGTCGGCGCGGCCTTGTCCGTCGCGCTGGTTGCTGTGTACGGGGCAACGCGGACGATTGACGGGGATTTGGCGGAAGTTCACACCCAAGCGGTAGCGTTGCGCGTCGGCGTAGTTGAACAAACGCGCCTGCAACATTTTGTCGGGGCTCGCGCCGACACCGGGAACGAGGTTGCTCGGTGCGAAAGCGGATTGTTCCACATCGGCGAAGAAGTTTTCGGGATTGCGGTTCAACTCGAATTCGCCCACTTCAATCAGCGGATAGTCTTTTTTCGGCCAAACTTTGGTCAAGTCAAACGGATGATAAGGTACTTTTTCCGCATCGGCTTCAGGCATCACTTGGATGTACATCGTCCATTTCGGAAACTCGCCGCGCTCGATGGCTTCGTACAGGTCGCGCTGATGGCTTTCACGGTCGTCGGCGATGATTTTTGCAGCTTCTTCGTTGGTCAGGTTTTTAATACCTTGTTGGCTGCGGAAATGGAATTTCACCCAGAAACGTTCGCCCGCTTCGTTCCAGAAGCTGTAAGTATGCGAACCGAAGCCGTGCATATGGCGGTAGCTGGCAGGGATACCGCGGTCGCTCATCACGATGGTAACTTGGTGCAACGCTTCGGGCAACAGCGTCCAGAAGTCCCAGTTGTTTGTTGCGGAACGCATATTGGTGCGCGGGTCGCGTTTGACGGCTTTGTTCAAGTCGGGGAACTTACGCGGATCGCGCAGGAAGAACACGGGCGTGTTGTTGCCGACCACATCCCAGTTGCCTTCTTCGGTATAGAATTTCAAGGCAAAGCCTCGGATGTCGCGTTCCGCATCGGCTGCGCCGCGTTCGCCTGCCACGGTGGTGAAACGGGCGAACATCTCGGTTTTTTTGCCGACTTCGCTGAAGATTTTGGCGCGGGTGTATTTGGTGATGTCGTGCGTTACGGTAAACGTACCGAACGCGCCCGAACCTTTGGCGTGCATACGGCGTTCGGGGATGACTTCGCGTACGAAGTCGGCGAGTTTTTCATTCAGCCACAAATCCTGCGCCAGCAGAGGGCCGCGCGGACCGGCGGTCAGGCTGTTTTGATTGTCGGCAACGGGCGCGCCGTTGTTCATGGTCAGATGGGTTACGGGGCATTTGGAGGCAGTCATCGCTCTTGTTCCTTTTCTCGGGTTGGTCAAATGGGGGGGTAAACGGCTTACAGTACGATTTGGCGGAAAGCGTATTCGTAACCGGTTTCTTGATTGCAATAAATTTCTTGAATCGACATTTTGTTTTCCTTTTTTAAAAACTATGGATGCGACTATACGCCAAGATTTTCGCTATTAAAACTATGAAATCGATTTAATATTGTTATAAGCAATCGGTTTTTGATTTCCGTTTGTTTTTTGTTATCGGACAGAACCCGAACCCGCCCATTAAAACCATTTATAATGCAATGACGCTTTGCGGCATTTTTTTGCGCCGGCAGGCTGAAAATAACAATTTCCCCCACATTATCATGACCTTACTCGGAATAAAGCTCAAACAGACCCAGCAGCTCGACCAGCGGCTGCAACAATCTTTGCGCGTATTGCAGATGTCGGGTATCGAACTTGAACGCGAGGTCGAGGACTGGCTGTCGGACAATCCCCTGCTCGAACGCAAAGACACGGATGAATTTTCCGATGCCGGGTTTTCCCATTACACCGCGCCCGCGCGTCAAATCGGCGGAGACGAAGGCGAAGATATGCTGTCCAACATCGCCGGCGAAGAAGATTTCAAGCAATACCTGCACGCGCAGGTTTGCGAACACCCGCTTTCCGACCAAGAAGCCGCCTGCGTCCACATCCTCATCGATTTCCTTGACGAGCAGGGTTATCTGACCGACAGCATTGAAGACATCCTCGACCATACGCCCTTGGAGTGGATGTTGGATGAGGCGATGCTGAAACAAGCCCTGACCGCATTGAAAAAATTTGACCCGGCAGGCGTAGCCGCCGCCGATTTGACCGAATCGCTGATATTGCAGATAGAAAGATTGGGCGAATGCGCCGCCAAAACCGCCGCCCTGCATATCGTCCGAAACGCCCTCGACAGCATTGACGGCAACCGCAGCCAAACCCTCGCGCGAATAAAAAAACACCTTCCCCAAACCGACAGCGGCACACTCGAAGCCGCACTCGACCTCATTGCTTCGCTCAATCCCTTTCCCGCCGCCGGTTTTGCCTCGTCCACGCCCACGCCGTATATCCGCCCGGATGTCTGGGTTGAGGAAAGTAAAGACGGCTGGACGGTCAGTTTCAACGAAGACTCCCTGCCTCCTCTGCAAATGAACAGCGAATATTGCGAACTGATGCCGTCTGAAGGTCTCTCGCCCGAATGGAAGGAAAAAATCAGCGAAGCCAGACAACGTATCGATTCGCTCGAATTGAGGAAGGCAACCGTCGTTCTCCTTGCCGAATACATCGTTAAACATCAGGCAGACTTTTTCACTTTTGGCGAAATCGGACTCGTCCCCCTGCTGATGAAAGATGCCGCCGCCGAATTGGGTGTGGCAGAAAGTACCGTTTCACGAGCCGCCAACCAAAAATATTTGTCTTGCCCGCGCGGAGTGTTTGCGCTACGCTATTTCTTCACGCAGGCAGTTCAAATGGAAGAAGGCAAAGAAGCCGTCAGCCAACACGCCGTTAAAGCCGCACTCTCCCAGCTTGTCGGCAGCGAAGACAAACGCAAGCCCTATTCTGACGAGGCACTCGCCAACCTGCTGGCTTTCCGCGGTATGGAGGTTTCCCGCCGCACCATTGCCAAATACAGAGAATCCCTTGAGATTCCGGCAGCACACAAACGCAAAACCGCAGAATAATTTTTCAACACAATGCTACAACCCGTTTTTCCGTTCCGTCGCCGACGGACAGAACCCACCGAAGGAGCTGTATCATGAATCTGAAAATCACCGGTCTGAATTTTGACGTTACCGAAGCCATCAAAAACCATGTTTCCAAGAAACTGGAGCGCATCAACCGCCACGCTTCGGACATCATTTCTATAACTGTAACGCTGTCTGTGGAAAAAGCCGGCCATAAGGCCGAGGCAGACGTACACCTTGCCGGTAAAGACCTGCACGTCGAGTCCGACGGTCAGGACATGTATGCCGCCATCGACACCCTTACAGACAAACTTGACCGCGCCGTATTGAAACACAAAGAAAAAATCGGCGAAGTCCGCAACTAACCGAATCGGCAAAATGCCGTCTGAAACAGATTTCCGTTTCAGACGGCATTGTTTATCCTGCATAACCAAACATGAAGCAAATCCGCCTTATCTTGAACCGGTTTTGATGCTCAACTCCATGAACTTTTTAACGATAGCTTAAGGTTATCGTTAAAAGGTATTACCTCGACAAACTGGGATTTATCTTTTTTATTCATCCAAAGCGTTGTAAAGCTTGTCCATAATTACAGAAAGGGCTTCTGGAATTCCTTCATCCCAGTCTGGACTTTCAAGAATTTCACCATCTAACGCCTTAAACATTATTTCTGGTATTTTTGATTTTGCTTTACTATCGTCATATCCTTTTGTCCAATCATGTCCTCTAGAATATAAATCGTTAGTCGGATTAAATGCATAAATTTGATCATTATAAAAATCAGAAAGATAGTTTGTTTCAATGGTATCTAAAATATCATAATCTTCTAAGCCCCATGAATATTTTTCTTCGCATTCTTTTCTGTCCACACAGTTCTCTTTATAAAAATCAGGTGCCATGTACCAGTACAAATAAAGGATTGTGCCTCTGTCAGTATCTGGCTGATCAACTATCCACTGGATTACTTTTTTAGAATTATCAAAGTTCCAACTTATTGCTAATAGCTGTCTTTCTTTCGGAGTATTTTTCTTAAGAAAATCAATAATAAGCTCTGTGCTTAATTTCTCAAATTCATCGTCATCAATTTTGACTTCGTCCCATTCAAAATCGTCATTGAGAATATCACTTATCGTTAACATACTGTACCTCCTAAAATTTCGATTTGTAACTATCTTTTTTTGAACAAATATCTGTCATTTACTATCAGAACCCGTGAAATTATATCGTAATTATTTTAATACACTATTCAATTACCAGCTCTACATAATCCCCATCTTCCTTATTGTATACATGCTTATTTACGATATATACCTCTGCACAACCTGTTCCGAAAACCTTTAAAGATGCAATGCATCAGTTAAGACGGCTGCAATAAGAAAACGGGATGCAAATCCGCATCCCGTTCCGTTTTACTTCCAAGCCCCTGCAACGGCTTGCGCTTCCTTCAGACGGCATACCGTGCCGACATCCAGCCACAAGCCCGTATGCTTCTGTCCGCTCACGCGGTTTTGCCGCATTTCGTTCCGCAATACGGGCGCGAGTTTCGCCACACTGCCCGCTTCGATGCCTCCGAACATTTCAGGACGGTAAATACCCACGCCGCTGAATGTCAATCCGTTGCCGCCGGATACTTCCGGACGCACGCTGCCGTCGGGCAGCAGGGAAAAATCGCCGTCGGGGTTGTGCGGCGGATTTTCCACCAGCCACAAATGTGCGGAAATGTGCTCGGGCAGGGACGATGCCTTCCGGTGCACCGCTGCAAAATCAATATCGGTCAGCACATCGCCATTGACAACCAAAAACGGGGCATCGCCCAACAGCGGCAATGCCCGTGCGATACCGCCTGCCGTTTCCAAACCACCTGCGGGTTCGGGCGAATAGGCGATGTTCACGCCATAAGCCGAGCCGTCGCCCAAAGCATCTTCTATCTGCCGACCCAGCCAAGCGTGGTTGATGACGATTTCGGTAAACCCTGCCTGCTTCAGACGGCATAAGTGCCAACCGATTAGGGGCTTACCCGCCACATCGAGCAGCGGCTTCGGAGTGGTATCGGTCAAAGGGCGCATACGCTCGCCGCGTCCTGCCGCCAGTATCATCGCTTTCATATATATATCTGTCCGAATATCAGTCTAAAGATCTAAACTAAAGATCTAAACTGCCGTCTGAAATAAAGCAGCGCCGGACGTTTGCCCACGCAATTTTTAATTTCGTCGAGCCTGACGTAAAACACAAAATGCGTGCCGATTTCATGTTGGCCGACAATATGCCCGTGCAGGTGCGCCAACGCTCCTTCTATTTCAGGTTGTCCGGTTTTACCGTGATGCCAAATATGATAGGCAAAACGTTCTTCGGGCGAAAGATTGGTCAATCCGGCAAAATGTTCGGCCACATCCTGATGTTCGTCTGCCAACGTATTGATGCACAGGCTGCCGTTTTCCGACAGGATCGGAATGATACGGGCTTTACGGTTGATACACAGCATCACGGTTGGAGGCTCATCCGTAACCGGTGTAACCGCAGTCATCGTGATGCCGTAACGTCCTGCCGATCCCTCTGTCGTAATGACATGAACACCTGCCGCGCAAGATGCCATCGCATCACGGAACGAAGTTTGAAAAGTTTTCTGCAAATCCGCCATTTTTCCCCTTTAAACTGTCCCCTATATAAGAATGCTGCACACAAGGCATCCCCCATGTGCAGCAGTTCTGATTCAAAAAGCCGTCGGTCGGACGTTTCCGCGCGTTACGGCGTATTACGAGTTCAACGCATCCTCGATTTTGGCAAGTTCTGCCAACAGGTCTTTAAGCAGCAGCATTTTCTCGCGGCCCAGCACTTCCTCGATAGCGTCGTAACGCTCGTCCACCTCTTCGCCGATTTCTTCATACAGCTTCTCGCCCTCGGCAGTCAGCTTCAGAAAAACGCGGCGTTGGTCGTTGGAAGGTTTCAGGCGGACAACCAAACCCGCTTTCTCAAGGCGGGTCAGGATACCGGTCAGGCTGGGGCGCAGAATACACGCCTGATTCGCCAAATCTTGAAAGTCCAGCGTGCCGTTTTCCGCCAAAAGACGGATAATCCGCCATTGCTGATCGGTAATATTCGCCTGATTCAGAATAGGCCTGAATTGGGTCATCAGGGCTTCCCTTGCCTGTATCAGACCGATATTGATAGACGCATGTTTTGATTGGGTAGGCATTGTTCAAGTCTCCAAGTTATCGAAAATCAAACTTTCAAACCGTCGGGAAAGCCTGTGGGCGTAAATTTTGATGCAACCGTTATATAACAAAACGAACATATAGCAACAATACTCTATAAACCGCATCGGACGACTGGGTATAAAAGACTTTAATTCCGATAATCCTATCTAAAAATATTTTAATAGTTATATCTTAATCTATTTTTCCCACAATCACAACAAGGGATTACATCGGCAGGCGCGCCGGCTCTTTCCCAAAAAACAAAAGCCGCCGCATCCGCCGCGCAAGGCATATTCCGTTTGATTCTCTACATAGTGCAAAGTTTAACAAAAACAAAGGTTAACCGAAAACATCCGCCTGAAAAATTCGTGCGCGCAAGCCCCAATAACTGCTGATTCCCGTCGTATAGTGAACCATTTTCCCATTTTTGACCAAAACGACGGCAGGCGTTGCGACAATCCGCCAAGACCTTGCCAAACCCCCGTCCTCATCGTTGACAGTCGGAAAGCCCAAGCCGCGTTTTGCCATATACGCCGCCACTTCGGACGCGCTGCCGGAACGTACCGCCACGCCGACGACCGGCACGCCGTCCGCCGCCAAATCATCGATTATCGGCGACTGATAACGGCACACGCCGCACCAGC
Source organism: Neisseria basseii (assembly GCF_962707005.1). NCBI lineage: Bacteria > Pseudomonadati > Pseudomonadota > Betaproteobacteria > Neisseriales > Neisseriaceae > Neisseria > Neisseria basseii. Next base: position 8,436 of record NZ_CAUIXH010000017.1, read on the forward strand.
TCCCCCAAAAATACACCAAAACCGCCTTATCCCGGCTAAACTGTCCCAAAGTCAGCCGCTGCCCCGACAGCAGGGTCAAAGGCCGCCCTGCCGCACCGGCAGGTTCGTCGGGCTTGCGTACCCAATCCAAAAACAGCGACACCAATAAAAACACCAATGCCGTCTGAACGGCAAATTTGATGCCCGAAAGCAGTTTTTTCTTCATACAACCTCCCAAACAGTACGGAAACGCTGTTGTCGGCGATTGACAGGCAAACAAAAAGCCAAGTCTTAAAACTTGGCTTTCGGCTATCTGGTGGGTCGTGAGCGATTCGAACGCTCGACCAACGGATTAAAAGTCCGCTGCTCTACCGACTGAGCTAACGACCCGATAAGCCGTGCATTATACAACTCCTTTCCCCACCGTCAAGCAATTTTTACAGACTTAATTGCAGACTGCTGTTTGCACGAGATATTTTGGCAACGGATTTTCACAATCCGACCCATGCCGTGTAAAAGTTCGCACAAGAAAAAAGCAAACTGCCCAAAATCATGTACACTTTCCGTCTATCTTCCTCTCACCCAACTTGCGAACAGAGGCACACATCATGAATATACAAAACATCCGTACACTCCTTGAAACTGTCAGTATTCCGAATACAGCACGCACACTCGGCAGCGAAAAGGCCGTCCGATCGGTCGAACAGCATTCAGACGGCATCCATATCGCCCTGCATTTCGGTTTCCCTGTCGCGCACATTGCCTCAGAAACAGCCGACCGCATACAGGAAATCCTGATGCCGCTGACAGGCGACACACACATCCATCTGTCCATAGACACCGAAATCGGCACACACAAAGTCCAGCCCGGCGTTACCACCATCAAAGGTGTGAAAAACATCATTGCCGTCGCCTCCGGCAAAGGCGGCGTGGGCAAATCAACAACCACCGCCAACCTTGCCGCCGCAATGGCGCGCATGGGCGCACGCGTCGGCGTACTCGATGCCGACCTTTACGGTCCGAGCCAGCCCACGATGCTGGGCGTACACGACCGCAAACCCGACCAGAAAAACCAAAAACTCATTCCCGTCGAATCTTCAGACGGCATACAGGTCATGTCTATCGGCTTTCTCGTCGATACCGACCAAGCCGTTGTTTGGCGCGGGCCGATGGTCAGCCAAGCCTTGCAGCAGCTGATGTTCCAAAGCGAGTGGGACGAAGTGGACTACCTGTTTATCGACCTGCCCCCGGGTACGGGCGACATCCAGCTCACGCTGTCCCAACGCATCCCCGTAACCGGATCGGTCATCGTAACCACGCCGCAGGATATCGCCCTGATAGACGCGCGCAAAGCCGTGGATATGTTCCGAAAAGTCAACATTCCGATTTTGGGCGTATTGGAAAATATGTCCGTCCACATCTGCACCAACTGCGGACACAGCGAAGCCCTGTTCGGCACGGACGGCGGCAAAGATTTAGCCGCACGCCTCAACGTCCCCCTGCTCGGACAGCTTCCCTTAAGCCTGCCCGTGCGCGAAGCAATGGACGGAGGGGCGGCGGCACAACTGTTCGACAAGCACCCCGCCATCGCCAAAATCTACACCGATGCCGCATTCCAAATCGCCCTGGGCATTGCCGACAAAGGCAAAGACTTCAGCAGCCGCTTCCCCAAAATCGTCGTCGAATAAAGCCCCGCCCGAAACCGCAACGCCGTCTGAAACCCCGCGCCTGCCGATATGCCGTCATTCCCGCGCAAGCGGGAATCCAGACCTGTCGGTGCGGAAACTTATCGGATAAAACAGTTTCTTTAGCGAGCCGTAAGGTGGACTGTAGGGTGGGCTTCAGCCCACCAATCCCATCAATCCCACATTTCCACCAACTCCGACAAAACCCCGTAACCGTTTCGGAATACCGGAAAACCGATACCGTCATTCCCGCGCAGGCGGGAATCCAAGTCTGTCGGCGCAGAAACTTATCGGATAAAACGGTTTCTTGAGATTTTACGTTCTAGATTCCCGCCTGCGCGGGAATGACGGTTCAGGTATTTTTATAGCAAGCCGTAGGGTGGGATGTAGGTTGCGCCGTAGGGTGGGCTTCAGCCCACCAATTTAACCGCATCAAAGTTTTTTGGGGAATAGGCGTGATTCGGCGAATCGGCAGACGTGGTTGGATTTGGATTTGACGGAATCGGCGTGATTGGTAACATTGGTGGAATCGGTGGGCTGAAGCCCACCCTACATCCCACCCTGCAACCCACCTACGCCCATCCTACGCATCCGCCATACAGCCCTGTTCCGATGCGGACAGATAAGGCGCGATGCCGCCGAAGGGCATCATATTCTTGGAATAGCGCATTAAAAAGAGTATGATAATGGAAACACAAAAGATTCCGGCAATGCCCGTGCGCCGTTCCCGTCCGTCATTCCCGCGCAGGCGGGAATCCAGACCCTTCGGCACGGAAACTTATCGGATACAACGGTTTCTTGAGATTTTGCGTTCTGGATTCCCACTTTCGTGGGAATGACGGGATGTAGGTTCGTAAGAATAACGGTTTAGGTATTTTTATAGAAAGCTGTAGGGTGGGCTTCAGCCCACCAATCCCGCCGATTCCGCCAACTCCGACAAAACCCCACAACCGTTTCGGAATGCCGTCAAACAGATACCGTCATTCCCACACAGGCAGGAATCTGAATTTGTCCGCACAGAAACTGATACTCCGTCATTCCCGCGAAAGCGGGAATCCAGGTCTGTCGGTGCGGAAACTTATCGGATAAAACGGTTTCTTGAGATTTTACGTTCTGGATTCCCACTTTCGTGGGAATGACGCGGTACAGGTTTCCGTGCGGATGGATTCGTCATTACCGCGAAAGCGGGAATCCAGGTCTGTCGGTGCGGAAACTTATCGGATAAAACGGTTTCTTGAGATTTTACGTTCTGGATTCCCACTTTCGTGGGAATGACGGAATGTAGGTTCGTAGGAATGACGGTTTAGGTATTTTTATAGAAAGCCGTAGGATAGGCTGTAGGGTGGGCTTCAGCCCACCAATCCCGCCGATTCCGCCAACCTTGCCGACAAAACCCCGCAACCGTTTCGGAATGCCGTCAAACCGATACCGTCATTCCCGCGTAGGCGGGAATCCGGACTCGTCCGCACGGAAACTTATGCGCCGTCATTCCCGCGAAAGCGGGAATCCAGGTCTGTCGGTGCAGGAACTTATCGGGTAAAACGGTTTCTTGAGATTCCGCATCCTAGATTCCCACTTTCGTGGGAATGACGGGATGTAGGTTTGTGGGAATGACGGCGGCGGAATCGGCGGGATTAATGGATTTGGTTGGATTGGTGGGCTGAAGCCCGCCCTGCGAAGCACACTGCGCCCGCCCTGCAAAACCCACGAAACACCCTGCGAAACATATGTTTCGACACGCAGGGCGACACATAAAGCGTCGCCCTATGTGCCGCCCCGATTCGGAAGGGGTTGCGCCCCTCCCAAACAAAGTCTGATTCTGCCGCCGCGAAGGACGGATGTCCAAGTGGCGGGGTTTCACCCAAAAAGGAAAACGGAAAAGGAAAACGACATGAAAAAAACACCCAAACGGCACTTGCTCCGCCATACTGCGGTTTATACCGCGATGATTTTGGCGGCTTCGTCCCAACAAGCGTTCGGTGCGGCAGACACGCAAACTTGGAATTTTATCGTTGACGACTACGGAAGAGTGGAAGGTCGGAAAATACCGGGTCAGCCGGGGGTACGCAGCGGTCAGAAAGTAACCGATACGTCTAAACCGGGCTCTGTAAAAGCATTATGTGTGAGCTTGGGGATTACGCCGGGTTCTAGTCAATGTAATTTCCTTGCCGTGCTGACTAACGAATTTACCTACTCAAACTACGACACGCTGCTTGCGGGCAAAACCGGGAAATTGACATTCGGCGGTGGCGGCGCGCCCTTATGGGGTAAAGTCTCCGGCCTCGATGCCGACAATATGGAGGGGCGCAAAACCAATGACTGGCTGACAACCACACACAAAGGAAAGATGGGTTACGATTTCGACGGGTTAAGCTGCGACCTCGGAAATAATCTTTCCATATCGACGGGTCAGAGCCGCCAGTGTCCCGACCTGCCTTTCCGGTTTTATTTCAACTTTACCAACAGTTTGCTCGATACTACACCAGTAGCAACCAGCCCTGATAACCTTCCGATATACAAGCTGAAAAATCATCCGTGGTTGGGTATTTCATTCCAACTGGGCGTATCGGAACTGAAAAATGGTAAGGCGGAAGAAACTTGGGTAATTGGTCAGGACAACATTAATGTATCTACTCTCATTCTTCAGCCGAATGGTCAGAGGAGCAATGGTCGCGCCTTCGTTATGCGAGCCAAGCTGCACAAACTGGCAGACCCGGCAGGAGACAGTATCCAGGCGCAGGAAATCAAACTGGGTGAAATCCATATGCCTAAATTTACCTTCTTTCCGAAAAACCAGGCAGGCCAAGTGGGTAGGACTGCGTCCAAATACATAGTGGAGGACAAAGGCCATATCGACGTAAAACTCCAGCTCCCGAGCATAGGCGCGGGCGGCTGTACGCGGGCGCAATATACCAACACCGCCCCGGACGGCGGACAATACGCCATCGTCGCCCCAGCCCCTTTGGGCGCGGGTTTCCCGGGCAAGGCGGCGGCGGTCGTTACTGATCCCAAGTCGGCAAGCAGCCGCATCCTCTTTTACACCTTGGATAAAAACAATAAGAAAAACGGCGGCGCGGATTATCTGCCAAGCAAAGGTTTTACCGAACCCGTCTTTGCCGGACGCAAGGCGGCAATCCGCTTGGCAAACGGCGTATCCTTGAGCGACAGCAATATTAACGGCATTACGAATAGCACATTCGGTATCGGCGATAATGGGAATAATCAGCAAGAGTGGAAAGACGTGTTATTGCGCTGGACCGACAGGCGCGATGCAAACGACGATCAGTTTAAGCATTTTAATGGCGCGATAGATGCCGACACACGTGGCAAACTGTATAGCCAGCAATACCGCATCCGCGACAACAGCAAGCGCGATTTGGGCGACATCGTCAACAGCCCGGTAACGGCGGTCGGCGACTATCTGGCAACCGCCGCCAACGACGGGATGGTGCATATCTTCAAAAAAAGCGGCGGCGGCTACAATCTGAAGCTCAGCTACATCCCCGGTGAAATGCCGCGCAAAGATTTGGATAACCAAGATTCCGATTTGGCAAAAGACCTGCACAATTTTGCCAACGAAAACTACACGGGCGGCTTGTACGGCGTGGACGGCGGCTTTGTCTTGCGCCAAGTCGGAAGCCGCGTGTTTATGTTCGGCGCGATGGGTCAGGGCGGCAAAGGCGCGTATGCCTTGGATTTGACCAAAGCCGAAAGCAACCAGACCGGCGTTTCCCTGTTTGATGTACAAGGCAACGGATTGGGCTACACCGTCGGCACGCCGCAAATCGGCAAAACCCACAACGGCAAATACGCCGCCTTCCTCGCCTCCGGTTATGCGACTAAAGACATTGACAGCCAAGAAAATCAAACCGCGCTGTATGTGTATGATTTGGAAAGCAGCGGCACGCTGATTAAAAAAATCGATGTACCCGACGGCAAGGGTGGGCTTTCGTCCCCCACGCTTGTCGATACGGACTTGGACGGCACGGTCGATATCGCCTATGCCGGCGACCGGGGCGGCAAGATGTACCGCTTTGATTTGGGCGGCAACGACCCGACCAGATGGTCTGCACGCGCCATTTTCAACGGCACAAAACCGATTACTTCCGCGCCCGCCGTTTCCCAACTGAAAGACAAACGCGTCGTCATCTTCGGCACGGGCAGCGATTTGACTGAGGATGATGTGGCAAGCCAAGAAATCCAACACGTTTACGGTATCTTTGATAACGATACGGAATCTTTGCCGGCAGAAGACGGATTGGGCAAAGGGCTGCTTGAGCAAGTGCTGACAAAAGACGGCAACAATACGCTGTTCTTGAGCGACTACAAAAGGTCTGACGGCTCGGGCGACAAGGGCTGGGTAGTGAAATTGCAGCCCGGACAGCGCGTTACCGTCAAACCGACCGTGGTATTGCGTACCGCCTTTGTAACCATCCGCAACTACAATGCCAACGGCTGCGGCGCGGAAACGGCATTCTTGGGCATCAATACCGCCGACGGCGGCAAGCTGACGAAGAAAAGCGCGCGCCCCGTCGTACCGGATAACCGCGTGGCAAAAAAAGTCGGCGAGAAAAAAGACGCAAAAGGCAACAATATCCCCGTGGGCTGTATGGAAAAAGGCACTGAAACCGTCTGCCCGAGCGGATATGTTTATCCGAAACTGCTGACCGCAAGCTATTTGGACAGCCAAAAAACAAACGATCACCCGACAACGGCAGACGGCGACGCGGGCGGCAGCGGCAATGACAACACCCCCTTCCAAAAATCCGGCAACCGCTGCTTCTTCAGCAAAGGCGTGCACACGCTGCTGATGAACGATATGTCCGACTTGGACGTTGCCGGCCCGATCTGCAATATGAAACGGGTAAGCTGGCGCGAAGTCTTCTTCTGACCCGCCCGCACGGCCGATTTTTCCGCAAATGCCGTCTGAAAGCCCTTCAGACGGCATTTTTTTGCGTTTTTCGGAGGGGGGGGCAAATGAAACGCCGACAAATTCGGGAGGGGGGGAAAAACGCCGTCAAACCGATGCCGTCATTCCCGCGCAGGCGGGAATCTAGATTTGTCCGCACATCGAACCGTAGCAACTGTATTTTTCACCCCGTCGGGCAAAAATACCAAAACTCAAATCAACACGGAAACTTATGCGCCGTCATTCCCACACAGGCGGGAATCTAGGATGCAGGGTTAAGGAAACCTACATCCCGTCATTCCCACGAAAGTGGGAATCTAGGACTCAGGATTGAAGAAACCGTTTTCCCGATAAGTTTCCGCACCGACAGGTCTGGATTTCCGCCTGCGCGGGAATGACGGTTCAGTTGCGTAGAACCGGATTGTGAAAAGGGGCGGATTCGGGGTATTCGGTGAAAACGGTGGAAATGTGGGATTGATGGAATCGGTGGGCTGAAGCCTACCCTACAAGAGCGTTCAGACGGCATTTTTTGCGTTTTTCGGGAGGGGGGCAGCAAATGAAACGCCATCAAACCGATGCCGTCTGAAAATGGCGGGATACGGCGGAGGTGTTGGAATCGGCGGAATCGGTGGGCTGAAACCTACCCTACGCAACATCCTGCGGCGTACTCAAATCAACACGGAAACTTATGCGCCGTCATTCCCGCGCAGGCGGGAATCTAGAATGCAGGGTTAAGGAAACCTACATCCCGTCATTCCCACGAAAGTGGGAATCTAGGACTCAGGACTGGAGAAACCTTCAGTTTTACCCGATAAGTTTCCGCACCGACGGGTCTGGATTCCCGCCTGCGCGGGAATGACGGTTCGGGTATTCCTAACAGTTTGGGTATTCCTGACGGTTCGGGTACTTCCGACAAGGTGGATTTTCAAGGTGTTGTATAGGGTGTAGGAGGATTCGTAAAAGGTGGGTTGTAGGGTAGGCTTCAGCCCGCCGCATCAAAAATTTTTGGCAAACTGTCGGGAAGTCGGCGGCTTCGGTTTTCGGCGGAATCGGTGGAAATGGAGAATTTACGGGATGGGTAATATTGGCGGAATCGTTAGGGTCGGTGGAAAACGGTGGAATCGGTGGGCTGAAGCCCACCCTACAAGAGCTTTCAGACGGCATTTTTTGCGTTTTTCGGGATGGGGGCGGCAAATGAAACGCGTCATTCCCGCGCAGGCGGGAATCTAGGACGTAAAATCTCAAGAAACCGTTATACCCGATAAGTTTCTGCACCGACAGGTCTGGATTCCCGCCTGCGCGGGAATGACGGTTCGGGTATTCCTGACGATTCGGATATTCCTGACGATTCGGATATTCCTGACGATTCGGGTATTCCTGACGGTTCGGGTATTCCTGACGGTTCGGGTATTTCTGATGGTTAGGGTATTTCTGACGGTTCGGGTATTCCTGACGGTTCGGGTATTTCTGATGGTTAGGGTATTTCTGACGGTTCGGGTATTTCTGACGGTTAGGGTATTCCCATAGTTTCGCAGGGCGGACGTGGGGAAATGCGTAACGGGCATAGGGGGCGCTGGGTGGGCGGTTTTACGCCACGGATTTCCGGTTTCGCGCGAACATACAGGCCCGCCGGGCGCGTTTGCGCTTGAAATCGGGTATGTTTCGTCTTAAAATATGCTGCTTTCAGGGTATAGGCACTTGCCCGAAAAGCACGTTACGCGTCTATCTTGCGCGGCGTGTTTTTTTTTGACCGGATTTTTCCGACCGGATGACCCTGCCGAAGTCCCTTCAGAGGGCATTGTCAAGAATTTTATTAAAAACAGGATTCCCATTATGAGCACCCCCGCCCTCCTCGTCCTCGCTGACGGCAGTGTATTTCACGGCACATCAATCGGTTATGAAGGTTCGACTTCCGGTGAAGTCGTGTTCAATACTTCGATGACCGGCTATCAGGAAATCCTGACCGACCCGTCCTACTGCAAACAAATCGTTACCCTCACCTACCCACACATCGGCAATACCGGCACCAACGCCGAAGATGAAGAAAGCCGCAACGTTTACGCCGCCGGCTTGATTATCCGCGACCTGCCGCTCTTGCACAGCAACTTCCGCGCCTCCGAAAGCCTGCACGACTATTTGGTACGCAACAAAACCGTCGCCATCGCCGACATCGACACCCGCCGCCTGACCACGCTGTTGCGCGAAAAAGGCGCGCAAGGCGGCGCGATTCTGACCGGCGCGGATGCCACAATCGAAAAAGCGCAAGAACTCATCGCCGCGTTCGGCAGTATGGTCGGCAAAGATTTGGCAAAAGAAGTTTCCTGCACGGAAACTTACGAATGGACGGAAGGCGAATGGGAATTGGGCAAAGGTTTCGTTACCCCTGACGAACAGCCTTACCACGTCGTCGCCTACGATTTCGGCGTGAAAACCAACATCCTGCGTATGCTCGCCTCGCGCGGCTGCCGCCTGACCGTCGTCCCCGCACAAACGAGCGCGGAAGACGTGTTGGCACTCAATCCCGACGGCGTGTTCCTGTCCAACGGCCCCGGCGACCCCGAGCCTTGCACCTACGCCATCGAAGCCGTGCAAAAACTGATGGAAAGCGGCAAACCGATTTTCGGCATCTGCTTGGGACACCAGCTCATCAGCCTCGCCATCGGCGCGAAAACCCTGAAAATGCGCTTCAGCCACCACGGAGCGAACCACCCTGTGCAAGATTTGGACAGCGGCAAAGTCGTCATCACCAGCCAAAACCACGGTTTCGCCGTCGATGCCGACACCCTGCCCGCCAACGCGCGTATTACCCACAAATCCTTGTTTGACAACACCTTGCAAGGTATCGAACTGACAGACAAACCCGTGTTCTGTTTCCAAGGACACCCTGAAGCCAGCCCGGGCCCGCAAGATGTCAGCTATCTGTTCGACAAATTCATTGGCAATATGAAGGCGGCAAAACAATAAGCCGGCCGTTCGGACGGCATCCGGAAAGTATGCCGTCCGAACCCGCAAACAGATTCCGATACAAGGCATACGGACGGTATCCCGACACCGCTTGCCGCCCCAAAATCAGAAAGGACTATTTTGACTGAAAAACAAATGCGCATCCTTTCCGCCGCCGCCACCCTGACCGCCGTGGGTATGTACGTTTCCTACATCCCGCAAATCCAAAACAACCTCGCAGGCAACCACGGCTCGCCGCTGCAACCCTTCGTTGCCGCCATCAACTGCACATTATGGACTGCCTACGGCTTTTTGAAAGAAAAACGCGACTACCCCGTCATACTGGCAAACATCCCCGGCATCATTTTGGGCCTGATTACGTTTATTACCAGTTTTTAAGGAAGTTTTCAAACGGCCTGTGCAACATAAAAATGCAAAAGGTCGTCTGAAAAAGAGTCACCAAAATATCAACGGCAGGAATTTTTCAGGTAGCTTTTTATCGAAAGGCGGATGGAACAAACGCCGCGAGTGTTTTTTCAGACGGCCTTTGAATCCATCGGTAGGGTGTGCCGCAAGGCACGCACGCGGTGGGTTGGGGTTGCAGGGAAAATGGGGAACGCGTGCGTGCGTATCGCACACGCCCTACATGCAGGCTGCGACTTGCTACCGTTTGTTTATTTATTATGAACACACTTATTTAACTTCTTGAGGTAAATAAAAATGACATTTCCTGATAAACTTTTTGATTTGATATTTTTTCCAGATATGGATAAGCAAATTAATGAGCTAGCAAATCTTGCTGAACCTGAAAAATGGGACTATCAAATAGTATCAGAAACAAGGAATAAGCCCATTTTACATAATTACTTAAAGTATACTTATACTAAGCTAGCACAAGAAAATAAGATTGAAATCTCCCAAGATGGACAATATCTAACTTTTAATACAGGCTTAGTTACTATTAACCAAGAACCAATTTTCATATTTTGCACCACAAATAGAAACCCCAAAGGTTCTCCTTGGTATTGTAATGGATGGCGCAGAAAGGGAGAGCATGATATGACAAACTTTGCTCAGCTTCCAGAAATGACTCATTACTTTGACGACCCATCAGTCCTCGTGTTTGATTATAAAAAAGAGTTATTAGCGAATATAGAACATATAATTAATGATAATAAAGATAGATTTCCAGAACCTTATAAAAGTATGCCTGACCATACTTTAAATATCTTACTAAAAGGGGCTATTGATAGTGCAAAAGAACGAGTTAAGCGTAATTATAAAACTGCAATTCCTCATTATTATAACAACCGTATTCAGTTACTTTTGCCTTTGTGTTTTGCAAAACCAAATAAAGCAGACTTGGCAATCGTTGTAGAAAACATGGGTACAGTTTACCGTGCTGCAACTTGTCTAACATTAGATATGGCGTATAACAATGCTCGTCAATTAGTACGTCCTGACACCGATTGGCTTATCCCTTAAAAACTTTAACTTTAAGACTGTTCATAAAACTGGAAAACACCATGCCTAAACGTACCGACCTAAAATCCATCCTTATCATCGGCGCCGGCCCTATCGTTATCGGTCAGGCCTGCGAATTTGACTATTCGGGCGCACAGGCCTGCAAGGCTTTGCGTGAAGAAGGCTATAAAGTCATTTTGGTGAATTCCAACCCCGCCACGATCATGACCGACCCTGAAATGGCGGATGTTACCTACATCGAGCCGATTATGTGGCAGACGGTGGAGAAGATTATCGCCAAGGAGCGGCCCGATGCGATTCTGCCGACGATGGGCGGCCAGACCGCGCTGAACTGTGCGCTGGATTTGGCGCGCAACGGCGTGCTGGCGAAATACAATGTCGAATTAATCGGCGCGACCGAAGACGCGATCGATAAGGCGGAAGACCGCGGACGCTTTAAAGAAGCAATGGAAAAAATCGGTTTGTCCTGCCCGAAATCCTTTGTCTGCCACACGATGAACGAAGCTTTGGCGGCGCAGGAACAGGTCGGCTTTCCGACGCTGATTCGTCCGTCTTTCACGATGGGCGGTTCGGGCGGCGGCATTGCCTACAATAAAGACGAGTTTTTGGCGATTTGCGAACGCGGTTTCGATGCGTCGCCCACGCATGAGCTGCTGATTGAGCAGTCCGTCCTCGGCTGGAAAGAGTACGAGATGGAGGTTGTACGCGATAAGAACGACAACTGCATCATCATTTGCTCAATTGAAAACTTCGACCCGATGGGCGTACATACGGGCGACTCGATTACGGTTGCGCCGGCGCAAACGCTGACGGACAAGGAATACCAAATCATGCGCAACGCAAGCTTGGCGGTATTGCGCGAAATCGGCGTGGACACGGGCGGCTCGAACGTTCAGTTTGCGGTGAACCCTGAAAACGGCGAGATGATTGTGATTGAGATGAACCCGCGCGTGAGCCGTTCGTCCGCGCTGGCTTCCAAAGCAACGGGCTTCCCGATTGCGAAAGTGGCGGCGAAGCTGGCGGTCGGCTTTACGCTGGACGAGTTGCGAAACGACATCACCGGCGGCCGCACGCCCGCGTCGTTCGAACCTTCCATCGACTATGTGGTAACCAAAATCCCGCGTTTCGCGTTTGAAAAATTCCCTGCCGCAGACGACCGCCTGACCACGCAGATGAAATCGGTGGGCGAAGTGATGGCGATGGGTCGCACCATTCAGGAAAGCTTCCAAAAAGCCCTGCGCGGCTTGGAAACAGGCTTGTGCGGCTTCAATCCGCGCAGCGAAGACAAAGCCGAAATCCGCCGCGAACTGGCCAACCCAGGCCCTGAGCGTATGCTGTTTGTGGCAGACGCATTCCGCGCGGGCTTCACGTTGGAAGAAATCCACGAAATCTGCGCCATCGACCCTTGGTTCTTGGCGCAAATCGAAGACTTGATGAAAGAAGAGCAGCAGGTCAGTGCAGGCTGCCTGCAAGATTTGGATTTCGCCGCCCTACGCCGTCTGAAACGCAAAGGCTTCTCTGACAAACGTTTGGCACAATTGTTGAACGTAAGCGAAAAAGAAGTCCGCGAACACCGCTACGCGCTGAACCTGCATCCGGTTTACAAACGCGTCGACACCTGTGCCGCCGAGTTTGCCACCGAAACCGCCTACCTCTATTCCACTTACGAAGAGGAATGCGAAGCACGTCCTTCCGACCGTAAAAAAGTGATGATTCTCGGCGGCGGCCCGAACCGCATCGGTCAGGGCATCGAGTTTGACTACTGCTGCGTTCACGCCGCGCTCGCCCTGCGCGAATCGGGCTTTGAAACCATCATGGTGAACTGCAACCCCGAAACCGTATCTACCGACTTCGACACCAGCGACCGCCTGTATTTCGAGCCGCTGACGCTGGAAGACGTGTTGGAAATCGTCCGCACCGAAAACCCATGGGGCGTGATTGTGCATTACGGCGGTCAAACCCCGCTCAAACTCGCCAACGCGCTGGTTAAAAACGGCGTGAACATCATCGGCACATCCGCCGACAGTATCGATGCCGCCGAAGACCGCGAACGCTTCCAAAAAGTGTTGAACGACTTAGGTCTGCGCCAACCGCCCAACCGCATCGCCCACAACGAAGAAGAAGCGCTCGTCAAAGCCGAAGAAATCGGTTATCCGCTGGTCGTGCGCCCGTCTTATGTTTTGGGCGGACGCGCGATGCAGATTGTCCACTCCGCCGAGCAGTTGCAAAAATACATGCGCGAAGCCGTGCAGGTTTCCGAAGACAGCCCAGTGCTACTCGACTTCTTCTTGAACAACGCGATTGAAGTGGATGTGGACTGCGTTTCAGACGGCAAAGACGTCGTTATCGGCGGCATTATGCAGCACGTCGAGCAGGCAGGCATCCACTCCGGCGACTCCGGCTGCTCGCTGCCGCCCTACTCGCTCAGCGAAGAAATCCAAGACGAAATCCGCCGCCAAACCAAAGCCATGGCCTACGCGCTGGGCGTGGTCGGACTGATGAACGTGCAGTTTGCCGTACAAGACGGCGTGGTGTTTGTATTGGAAGTGAACCCGCGCGCCAGCCGTACAGTTCCCTTCGTCTCCAAAGCCACCGGCGTGCCGCTCGCCAAAGTCGGCGCGCGCTGCATGGCAGGCATTTCCCTGAAAGAACAAGGCGTGGAAAAAGAAGTTGTCCCCGATTTCTATGCCGTCAAAGAAGCCGTGTTCCCCTTCATCAAATTCCCAGGTGTGGACACCATTCTCGGCCCTGAAATGCGTTCTACCGGCGAAGTCATGGGCGTGGGCGCAAGCTTCGGCGAAGCCTACTACAAAGCCCAACTCGGCGCGGGCGAACGCCTCAACCCGACCGGCAAAATCTTCCTCTCCGTGCGCGAAGAAGACAAAGAACGCGTTATCAAAACCGCTAAAAACTTCCAGGTTTTAGGCTACGGCATCTGCGCCACACGCGGCACGGCGCAATACCTGACCGAACAGGGGCTGATTGTACAAACCATCAATAAAGTCCCCGAAGGCCGCCCGCACATCGGCGACGCGCTGAAAAACGGTGAAATCGCACTGGTCGTGAATACCGTTTCCAGCGATCCGCAATCCGTGTCCGACAGCCACATCATCCGCCAAAGCGCATTGCAGCAACGTGTGCCGCAATACACCACCACTGCCGGCGGCGAAGCGATGAGCGAAGGCGCGAAAAGCCGAGACCATCTGGGCGTGTACAGCGTCCAAGAGCTGCACGGGCGTTTGAAAAACCGCAGCTGATACCTGAATCAGGTTGGAAATGCCGTCTGAAACCTTTACGGTGTCAGACGGCATTTTGTTGCACATAGCCTTCACTTTCTTTTTACCTTAAAGAACAACTATTTCTTTAGCTCTGTATTTTAATTTTGTGTCATCACCATATTTTTATTATTATTTATAAAATCTACTTCTATGAGATTTCCTATTTCACTATTAAAGCAATTGATTACAGATTCGTCGTTTTCTCTCCAATCAATCCAAATTAAATCATTACTTTCCCAAAGGTCATCAATGTTATCTGGATATAATAAAAATTTTCTTATATTTTCATATTTATTATTCATAAAATCTTATCCTCAAAATGCAAATATCTGAAAGTAACTATTTTTTATCTATCAAACATTACGTCAATCGTATTTTAGTTTTTGATCTTTTTTATCATATCTAAATAAAATTTCTTGCCACCATCATTATTAGCTAAATCATGCTTTGTTTGTAAAAAAGAAATTACTTCTTTTTTGTATTCTTCAGGGACACTTTGAATATTTTGATTAATAATATGAACCAAATTTTGATGTGCAATTTTTTTTGGTATCATTTTTTGCATACTCATAAAGTATTTCCATTTATCAGGGTAATATTCAAAATTTTTTAAGCGCGGTAAATAGTTAGAAACATAACCTGCAAGTCCTTTTTTATAAGCCTTTGATAAAATAAAATTATAAATTTCAGTGGTTTCTTCAAGTTGGTATCTTAGTATCATATTCCCCAAAATAGATATGATATTCAATAGTATTTTTTCATTATCTGAATAATTAAGTGCTATCTGTAAAAGTTCCTCAGCAAATTTGTCATCTTTGAAATACGGAGAATAGTATAATGACATTTCATCTCTAGGTGTTTTTTCAAATAACTTTAGAATATTAACTACTTCTGTTTCTGTTTTCATTTTCCAGTTTTTAATCTCTACTTGAAGCAATCGAATATCATTTATTTTATTCTTTATCTTGAATGGAATATTTTCACTCATGATTCCCTCTTTTGTACAAATTCAAATTTATTCAAATGTTGTAAATACGCATTTTTATTAAATTTAATATTGCTATTTTTATAAATCCAATGCAGCTTCATCTAAAAGAAAGTCCTCTACACCAATATATAAAGTACCATCATCATATCTTGGCACTAAGCACCCCGATTTGTGGCGGTGTGTTATCCAACCGCTGGACATCCATAAAAATACTGCCCGAACCACGGTTCAGACGGCATCTGTCTTGCAACGGACAGCGGCGGTTTAAAGCCCGCCTCCTTCATTCCGCCCCAAAATCATCGCATCGCCGTAGCTGAAGAAACGGTATTCACGTTCAACCGCATGACGATACACGGCGCGGATATGACCCATACCCGAAAACGCGCTGACCAACATCAGCAGCGTTGATTTCGGCAAATGAAAATTGGTAACCAGCCTGTCGACAACATTAAAACGGTAGCCCGGTGTGATGAAAATATCGGTGTCGCCCTGCCCCGCTTTCAGACGACCCGTCGCACGCGCGGCAGACTCGAGGGCGCGCATGGAAGTCGTGCCGACCGCCCACACCTTATTGCCGCGCGCTTTGGCGGCTTCAACGGCGGCGACGGTTTCAGACGGCACTTCAAACCATTCGCTGTGCATTTTGTGTTCTTCGATTTTTTCCACACGCACGGGTTGGAATGTCCCCGCACCGACGTGCAAGGTTACTTCTGCGGTTTCTACGCCTTTGTCTTTCAGGCGGCGCAAAAGTTCTTCCGTAAAATGCAGACCCGCCGTCGGCGCGGCGACCGCCCCCTGATATTTGGCATAAACGGTTTGATAACGGCTGTCGTCATCCGCATCGGCAGCACGTTCAATATAAGGCGGCAGAGGCAAATGGCCGTTCTGTTCCAAAAGTTCGTAAATAGTTTGACCGCCTTCAAAACGCAGGCAGAACAGTTCGCCCTCACGCCCGACCATCACGGCACGGATGCCGCCTTCAAACACCAGCCCCATACCGGGCTTGGGCGATTTGGACGAACGGATATGCGCCAGTGCGGTATGACTGTCTAAAACACGCTCAATCAAAGCCTCGATTCTGCCCCCGCTGTCTTTCTGCCCAAACAGCCGCGCCTTCATGACTTTGGTGTTGTTGAACACCAAAACGTCGCCTGCCTCGACATAATCCGGCAAATCGCCGAATACTCGGTCTTGCAGCGGCATATCGGGCAACGCAACCAAAAGGCGGCTGCTGCCGCGTACTTCGGGCGGATGCTGGGCAATCAGGTGTTCGGGCAGGGTAAAATCAAAATCTGAAATATCCATTGTGACACTCTCATTCGGGCAAGCCGCCATTATACGCACTTATCTTTTTCAGACGGCATCTTTGTCCGAAAAACCAATAAATTAGAATAAACACTCTCAACAAAGCATACCTCGCATACGAAACCGACCCCTTGCATATTTCCGCCAAAAACTGCTGTTTTTTAATATTTTACTGGACATTTGCCGACAACTTCGGGAAAATAAACACATTATTACGGTTGTTTTCCGCCGTTGGAAAAACTTTTCCAAACCCTATTCCGCCCGGTTTGCGCCGTTGCCGCAAGCCGGCTGTTTTCTGAAAAACCAACGCAACAGCCCGCCGAAAAACCGGCAGCCGTTAAAGGAACAAAAATGGATTTGCGCAAATTAAAAAAACTGATCGATCTGGTTGAAGAATCCGGTATTGCCGAAATCGAAGTTACCGAAGGCGAAGAAAAAGTCCGCATTACCCGAACCATCGCAACAGCACCGGTTTATGCCGCACCCGCACCTGCCGCAGCCATGGCTGCCGCACCTGCACCGGCACCCGCCGCAACAACCCCCGCGCCTGCCGCAGCACCTGCAACCCGAGATTTGTCCAATGCGCAAAAATCACCTATGGTCGGTACGTTCTACCGCGCACCCGGCCCGAATGCCTCCGCATTTGTCGAAGTCGGACAACAAGTTAAAGCAGGCGACACCTTGTGCATCATCGAAGCGATGAAACTGATGAACGAAATTGAAGCCGAAAAATCCGGTACAGTCAAAGAAATCCTGGTCGAAAACGGTACCCCCGTCGAATTCGGCGAACCGCTCTTCATTATCGAATAATCCTGTTTTCAGACGGCATAGATTCCCGATGCCGTCTGAAATGCTTTCTCCTTCCAGCATTTTTGCACCCGCCTCTTTTATGTCGGGTCGCCTGAAACCACAGGAAAAGTCATCATGTTGAAAAAAGTTTTAATCGCCAACCGCGGCGAAATCGCATTGCGGGTGCTGCGGGCCTGCCGTGAAATGGGCATCGCCACCGTTGCCGTCCACTCCGAAGCCGACAAAGACAGCCTCCACGTCAAACTTGCCGATGAATCCGTGTGTATCGGTCCCGCCTCCTCGGCGCAAAGCTATCTGAATATCCCCGCCATTATCGCCGCCGCCGAGGTTACCGATGCAGATGCCATCCACCCCGGCTACGGCTTCCTTGCCGAAAACGCCAATTTCGCCGAACAGGTCGAACAATCGGGCTTCATCTTCATCGGCCCTAAAGCAGACACCATCCGCCTGATGGGCGACAAAGTATCCGCCAAACACGCCATGATCGAAGCGGGCGTGCCTTGTGTTCCCGGCTCTGACGGCGCATTGCCCGACGACGGCGAAGAAATCCTCAAAATCGCCGATAAAGTCGGTTATCCCGTCATTATCAAAGCCTCCGGCGGCGGCGGCGGCCGCGGTATGCGCGTCGTCGAGAAAAAAGAAGACCTCCTCCAGTCTGTCGAAATGACCAAGGCCGAAGCAGGCGCGGCATTCGGCAACCCGATGGTTTACATGGAACGCTATTTGCAACGTCCGCGCCACGTCGAAATCCAAGTGATTGCCGATGAACACGGCAACGCCATCTACCTTGCCGAGCGCGACTGTTCCATGCAGCGCCGCCACCAAAAAGTCATCGAGGAAGCACCGGCTCCGTTCATCACTGAAGAAGAACGCGCCAAAATCGGCAAAGCCTGCGCCGACGCCTGCAAACGCATCGGCTATCGCGGCGCAGGTACGTTTGAATTCCTGTACGAAGACGGCGAATTCTTCTTTATCGAGATGAACACACGCGTTCAGGTTGAGCATCCGGTTACCGAACTTATCACCGGCGTGGACATCGTCCAAGAGCAATTACGCATCGCATCCGGCCTGCCTTTGCAATACAAACAGGAAGACATTCAAGTCGAAGGCCATGCGTTTGAGTGCCGTATCAACGCCGAAGACCCGTACAACTTCATTCCAAGCCCGGGCCTGATTGAAAGCTGCCACCTGCCCGGCGGCTTCGGCGTCCGCGTCGACAGCCACATTTACCAAGGCTACCGCATCCCTCCTTACTACGACAGCCTGATCGGCAAAGTCTGCGTACACGGCAAAACGCGTGAACAGGCAATGGCGAAAATGCGCGTAGCCCTTGCCGAGCTGGCGATTACCGGCATCAAAACCAATACGCCGCTGCACCGCGACCTGTTCGCCGATGCAGGTTTCCAAGAAGGCGGCGTCAGCATCCACTATTTGGAACACTGGCTGGAAGATCGCAAAGCCAAACAGGACAAATAAACCGCCGCCGATATGCCGTCTGAAGTCGCCCGTCCGCGTTCAGACGGCATTTCCCTTGCCCCGCCGTCTGAAACCGATTTCGATATTTCCAAGAAAGCCCGTTATGCCCTACCAACAAATCACCGTCAACGTCAACGATGCCGTCGCCGAACGCCTCGCCGACGCGCTGATGGAACACGGCGCACTCTCCGCCGCCATCGAAGATGCCTACGCCGGCACCGAAAACGAACAAGCCATCTTTGGCGAACCCGGTATGCCGACCGAACAAATCTGGCAGCAAAGCAAAGTCATCGCCCTGTTCAGCGAACACGACGAAGCCTCTGCCATCATCCAAACCGCCGCACAAGAATGCGGATTAAAAGACTTGGCATACACCGGCGAAACCCTCGAAGACCAAGACTGGGTACGCCTGACCCAAGCGCAATTCGACCCCATCCAAATTTCCGAACGCCTGTGGATTACCCCCTCTTGGCACGAAGCCCCCGAAGGCACTGCCGTCAACCTCCGCCTCGATCCCGGACTAGCCTTCGGCACCGGCAGCCACCCGACCACGCGCCTCTGCCTCAAATGGTTGGATACACAACTCAAAAACGGCGAAAGCGTCCTCGACTACGGCTGCGGTTCAGGTATCCTGACCATCGCCGCCCTCAAACTCGGCGCAGGTTCTGCCGTCGGCGTCGATATTGACGAACAGGCCATCCGTGCCAGCAAGGACAACGCCGAACAGAACAACGTCGATGCACAATTCTTCCTGCCCGACGGCCTGCCTCAAGGGCAATTCGACGTAGTCGTCGCCAACATCCTCGCCAACCCTTTACGTATGCTCGGCGAAATGCTCGCCGCCCGCACCAAACAGGGCGGACGCATCGTGTTATCCGGTTTGTTGGACGAACAAATCGAAGAACTCGGCGGCATTTACAGCCAATGGTTCGATCTCGATCCTGCAGAAACCGAAGAAGGATGGGCGCGATTGAGCGGGACAAAACGCTGACAAGCAAAGGAAACATCATGCAGGATAAAAACAACCTCTGCTGGCTCGATATGGAAATGACGGGGCTTAATCCCGAAACCGACCGCATTATCGAAGTCGCGATGATTATTACCGACTCGGATTTGAATGTATTGGCGCAATCCGAAGTTTACGCCGTCCACCAAAGCGACGAGCTGCTCGACAATATGGACGAATGGAACACCGCCACACACGGTAGGACGGGGCTGACACAGCGCGTGCGCGAATCGTTGCATACCGAAGCCGAAGTCGAACAGAAACTGCTGGACTTTATGTCGGAATGGGTACCCGGACGCGCCACGCCGATGTGCGGCAACTCCATCCACCAAGACCGGCGTTTTATGGTCAAATATATGCCGAAACTGGAAAACTACTTCCACTACCGCAACCTCGACGTTTCCACGCTGAAAGAACTCGCCAAACGCTGGAATCCGCCCGTTGCCAAAAGCGTCGTCAAACGCGGTTCGCACAAGGCATTGGACGACATTTTGGAGAGCATCGACGAAATGCGCCACTACCGCGAACACTTCCTGATTTCCGCCCCGAAAGCCGAAGCGCAATAAGAAACAAACAATGCCGTCTGAAACGCTGTTTGCATTTCAGACGGCATTTTTACAGCAGATTGAAATCAAAAACATACACGCCCGTCATTCCCGCGCAGGCGGGAATCCGGAAGGTCGGGCTTGCCGTTATTTTCAATCATTACAGAAACTGAAAGGTCTGGATTCCCGCCTACGCGGGAATGACGGCGGTGTGCATTCTTACTTCAATCTGCCAAACAAATCGAACAGAGAAACCCTGTCCGTCAAAACATCATGCAGCCATCGCCTTGAACACTTCAACCGCAACCGCAACCGTTTCGTCAATCAGCTCGGGCGTATGCGCGGCAGAAACGAAACCTGCTTCATAAGCGGACGGGCCGAAGGCAATGCTGCGGTCGAGCATACCGTGGAAGAAGCGTTTGAAAGCGTCGATATTAGAGCGCGCCATGTCGCCGTAGTTTTGCGGCGTATGGCTGGCAAAATACAGGCCGAACATACCGCCCACGCTGTCGGCGGTGAACTCGATACCGTGCGCTTTGGCGGCGGCGGCAATACCGTTGGCGAGGCGTTGGGTCAAGGCAGTCAGGTTCTCATAGAAGCCTTCGCGCTGAATGATTTCCAGCGTTTTCAAACCGGCCGCAACCGCAATCGGATTGCCGGACAATGTACCTGCCTGATACACGCCGCCCAACGGGGAAATACATTCCATAATGTCTTTGCGTCCGCCAAACGCGGCAAGCGGCATACCGCCGCCGATGACTTTGCCCATCGTGGTCAGGTCGGGCGTGATGCCGTGCAGCGATTGTGCGCCGCCGAGCGCGACGCGGAAACCGGTCATCACTTCGTCGTAAATCAACACCGCGCCGTGTTTTTCGGTCAATTCGCGCAGGGCTTTGACGAAGGCTTCGGTCGGACGGACAAGGTTCATATTTCCGACGAAAGGCTCCAAAATCACACAGGCAATGTCATTGCCACTTTGAGCAAAGGCTTCTTCCAGTTGGGCGATGTTGTTGTATTCGAGGACTAAAGTGTGTTTGGTAAAGTCGGCAGGCACTCCGGCGGAAGAAGGATTGCCAAACGTCAGCAGACCGCTGCCTGCTTTCACCAACAGGCTGTCGGAATGGCCGTGGTAGCAGCCTTCAAACTTGATGATTTTGTCGCGGCCGGTAAAACCGCGTGCCAGACGGATGGCGGTCATCGTCGCTTCCGTGCCGGAGCTGACGAGGCGCAGCCGTTCGACAGACGGCATAATTTCGGCGATTTGTTCGGCGATGACGATTTCGCCCTCGGTGGGCGCACCGAATGACAAACCGCCCAACGCGGCTTCGCGCACGGCTTCGACGACTTCGGGGTGCGCGTGTCCGACAATCGCAGGGCCCCAAGAGCCGACATAGTCGGTGTAGCGCGTGCCGTTTTCATCCCAAACATACGCGCCTTCGGCTTTTTTGATGAAGCGCGGTACGCCGCCGACGCTGCCGAATGCGCGGACTGGCGAATTCACACCGCCGGGGATGACCGCCTTGGCGCGGTCGAATAAAATTTCGTTACGGTTCATATTTATCCTCAAATGCCGTCTGAACGGCAGGTTTCGGGCTTGGAAGCAGAAAGCCCCATTTTATCATTTTTCAGGTTGCGACAAGGATTTGCCCGCTTCTTTGCGGATTACGCCAACCGCATCCCGGATGACGGAACGCTCGTCTTTTTCCACTTTATGTGTAAAGCGGTAGTCCCGGACAACTCCCTCCCCGTCGTAATCCACACACCACTCCCAATGCCGGCGTTCTGATTTCATATAAATGAAATTGGTCGGCAAAAAATTATAAATAGGCAAGCTGACTTCATGATAGGCATAACAGCCGAAAGGGTTGCGCTTCCCGAAACGTGCCTCTACCTCCGCCCGGGTCGTTTTGCCTTTAACAACCGTTTGTGCGATTCCCTCTTCCGTCTGATAACGCAGGAACTGATGTTCCCTGTCGCCGAAATTGCTGGTACACGCACACAGCAGCAATGCCGCCCATACAACCGGTTTCATACACACCTCCCATTAAAGCCAAACATTTGTTATAAGTTTTGCCGTCTGCACCCGTATAGGTATAGCCGTTTTTCTGTAAAACATTGGCGTAATATCATTTTGCAAACAAATGACCATACTGCTTATCTTTATGAATATCATATTTACCGCTATGGTAAATACATTGAGAAGAAATATGTTGCCCAATTTCACTAAATGAGACTTCGGTAATAGATTTATATCCTAATTGGTTGCCTAATTCATGCAAAACAAAGGTGCGATTTTCAGTTTCACATGTGTCAACGGCTTTTGCCCATCTTTGAGTAGGCTTGGAGCAATTCCAATCTGCACAACTACCATCAAACATTAACTGCCCAAATGATAATAAATAACCACAACTGCTTAATACAAAAACACAAGTAATTAGCATAAAATATTTAAAAAGGATTTGTTTCATATTTTTCTCCATTCGGATTATTGGGACTGACTAATTTTGGAATAGCATGATTTATATATTTACCATCAGCACCTGTTTTAGGGGTTCCCCATTTTTTTGTGTAATCTTTCCAAGCTTCCGTTAAAACAGGTTTGCCATTTTTCTCAAAAATATCCCCATTCTTATCCCTTTGGTACTGCTCAGGCACTTCTGCAAAATACGAGCTATGCGGATAACAAAATATCCTACAAGCTCCTTTTGTTGTCTCATTATTTCCTAGCAAGAAAAATGGCGGTATCCACATTGTCGATCTATTACCAATAAGATCCTTGTTATGCACAATCGAATAGGCTCCGCTATTATAAGTTTTGCCGTCTGCACCCGTATAGGTATAGCCGTTTTTCTGTAAAACATCGGCGTAATCATTCTTCACATTTGTGGCTGTACCATAGAAACGTGCTTTTCTGATTGGTGCAATGCCATTTTGTTTTTGATTGTTTACCCAATCTTTTAAGGAAACGCTTGCTGTAATTCCCCCACGACTGTGATTACTGGTATCAACCGAATACAGCCATCAAAATCGGATAAATTCATATTAAAAACAATATTTTGTTTACAAAACCCACATCGTGCTATAATCCGCACCGATTTTCAGACGGCATCGTCGTGCCGTCTGAAATTTTTTCATTCCAACAACCATCAGCCCCGCAATTACGGCTGCCTGAGAAAGACACAAACCATGAAAAAAGTATTTATCCGCACCTTCGGCTGCCAGATGAACGAATACGACAGCGACAAAATGCTCGCCGTCCTCGCCGAAGAACACGGCGGCATCGAACAGGTTACCCAGGCCGACGAAGCCGACATCATCTTGTTCAACACCTGCTCCGTGCGCGAAAAAGCGCAAGAAAAAGTTTTCTCCGATTTGGGGCGCGTCCGTCCGCTCAAAGAAAAAAATCCCGACCTCATCATCGGCGTTGCCGGCTGCGTCGCCTCGCAAGAAGGCGAAAACATCATCAAACGCGCGCCTTATGTGGACGTGGTTTTCGGCCCGCAAACGCTGCACCGCCTGCCCAAAATGATTGTGGACAAAGAAACCAGCGGGCTGTCGCAAGTCGATATTTCCTTTCCCGAAATCGAAAAATTCGACCACCTGCCGCCTGCCCGCGTCGAAGGCGGCGCGGCATTTGTATCGATTATGGAAGGCTGTTCCAAATACTGCTCCTTCTGCGTCGTCCCCTACACGCGCGGCGAAGAATTCTCCCGCCCGCTCAACGACGTATTGACCGAAATCGCCAACCTTGCCCAGCAAGGCGTGAAAGAAATCAACCTCTTGGGACAAAACGTCAACGCCTATCGCGGCGAAATGGACGACGGCGAAATCTGCGACTTCGCCACCCTGTTGCGTATTGTCCACGAAATCCCCGGCATCGAACGTATGCGCTTCACCACCAGCCACCCGCGCGAGTTTACCGACTCGATTATCGAGTGCTACCGCGACCTGCCCAAACTGGTTTCCCACCTGCACCTGCCGATTCAAAGCGGTTCCGACCGCGTATTGAGCGCGATGAAGCGCGGCTACACCGCTTTGGAATACAAATCCATCATCCGCAAACTGCGCGCCATCCGTCCTGATTTGTGCCTCAGCTCCGACTTTATCGTCGGCTTCCCGGGCGAGACCGAGCGCGAGTTCGAGCAAACCTTGAAACTGGTGAAAGACATTGCCTTCGACTTGAGTTTCGTCTTTATTTACAGTCCGCGCCCTGGCACGCCTGCCGCCAACCTGCACGATGATACACCGCATGAAGAAAAAGTGCGCCGCCTCGAAGCTTTGAACGAAGTCATCGAAGCCGAAACCGCGCGCATCAACCAAACCATGGTCGGCACGGTTCAACGCTGCTTGGTCGAAGGTATCTCCAAAAAAGACCCCGACCAACTGCAAGCCCGTACCGCCAACAACCGCGTGGTCAACTTTACCGGCACACCCGACATGATTAACCAAATGATCGATTTGGAAATCACCGAGGCCTACACCTTCTCCCTGCGCGGCAAAATTGTTGAAGCCTAAGTCTTCCCCACTATAAAAATGCCGTCTGAAGCGTTTCAGACGGCATTTTTCACTTTGCAGCGAACATCAGAACGTTTTGTTAAACTCGACAAACACCCGATTTTTCTCGTATTCGTTAAACACATCGTTACTCCACGTTTCGCGGTGCGACAGCGTCAGGCGCGGCGTGATGCCTTTGAAATGCAATGCCCGGTGCCAAAGGCTCAAGGATGTGTCCAATTCTTTATCCCTGCGCCTTTCCCCTTTAAAACCGCTGAAAAAGCCGGGTTTTTCATAATGCCGTTTCGCCGCGCCGAGGCGCAACAGCGAAGACAGGCCGCTGCCGCCCCATTCCTGCCCCCAGGCAAAGCGCAGGCCGTAACGGTTGAAATTGTCGCCACGGTCGGCGGGGTTGCGCTCGCGGTAAAAATCCAAACCGCCCGTCCAATATTGGCGCGCATTCCGGTAAAACACCAGCGAATTGGAAATTTGCAAATGGGTATTGTCGGAACGCGCCCGGCGCGTATTCTTCAAACGCCCCCACTCCGCCGAAGACAGCGTTTGCCATTTCGGGGTTTGCCAACGGTTGAAATAAAGGCGTGCGCCGTTGGCGTAAGAATAAGCGTCGTTGCCGTAGGTGCGGCGTTCGTGGAACACTGCCAGCCCGACATCTTTACGCCGGTCGGCAAAACCGATGCCGCCGGAAACACCTGCCGTCATATCGTTGAATTTCTTATTCCCCGGATAAACCCTGCCGGACACGTCGCCGCCCGCCGTCGTGTACCAGCCGTTTTTCAGCGACCATTTTTTCTCCGCGCCGAGCCGGTAATTGACCGCCGTGCCGTCCACCTGTTTCGGGAAAGTCCAGTTGCCGTACTGCTGCTGTTTCGGGGCTTGGTTGATATTGTGTTCACGGGTAACGCTGAAACCGCCGTTTACTTTCCACGCATCGCGTTCGCGCAATGCCTTGCGGTACAGCTCGACCTGCTCCATAAGCTGCGGCGGCAGATCTTCTGTTTTCAGGCGGTCGAACTGGTCTGCCGCCGCCTCGTTCTGCCTGTCTTCAAACAATGCCGCTGCCAAACGCATACGGACGGCTGGCGCGTCGGGTTGGGCGGCAATCAATTCCCGGTAATGGGAAACCGCCTCCTTCACCCTACCGTCTGCCTGCGCCAAAATCCCTTGTGCATAAAGTGCCAACATCTTATCCTGCTGCGCCTGTTGTAGGTAAATCGGCAAAATAACGCGGATACCGGCAATATTGTTTGAGACCACTGCGGAATACATCGCGCGGGACAGCAATTCGGGATTTTTCAGCAGGGTTTCTCCGTCAATCTGCAAAACTTTTCCTTTTTCCCGCACCTGCCCCGGTACTTTCTCCCTGTCGATCAGTTTGACCTCCGCTTCATGAAGCCTGAACTCGGGACGGCTTCTCAAATCCGGTTCGCGCGGTGTTTCTTCGGCGTATGCCGCGCTTGCCAATAAAGGCAGCAGCAGCATCCATCTGTTTCGTGCAGGCATAAATGTCTTCCCACAAAAATAAAAATAAAAAATAACCATTATCAACCGGCGGATTGTATCAGTTTTTTATGCCGCTGTTCCAAACCCTGCCGCCCGATGCCGCGACAATGCCGTCTGAAGCCAGAATCGGGTTTCAGACGGCGGCAAAAAACCGGCGGTTTTCCGCCGGTTTCATCATTATGCCCCGCCCTTCGGGGCGACAGGGTTCGGATCGGTATGCCGCCTGTGCGTCAAAACATTTCCCGACACATCAAAACAGCCATTTGACCAACAATGCGGCTTCTTTGTCGCCGTCTGTCCTTTTGCCGTATCCGATGCGTGCGGACATATGGCCTTTCCAACCGGCTTCAATACCGAACCGCCCTTCGAGTGCCGTCCTGCCTGCCAGCGTCTGTTTTTCGCCGTCCATTTCCACGCCGAAAGATTTTGACCTGTGCAAAACATTAAAAGCGGCAAAAGGCTGAAGATTAACACCATTACGCAAAGCAAAACGGGTTTTTGCCCGAATGCCGGCGCGGCTTTGCCACTGACCGCTGCCGAGCAGTCCGACCGCTGTCCCCTCGCTGTCGGTAAAGCCGCCGTTTACGCCCAAGTAAGTAAACTGCGCCTGCGGTTGCAGGTAAAACCGCACATTATTGCCTTTTCCGACAACGCCTTCCGCCACAAGCGCGTTGTAGCCGCCTTCGACAGAAGCCGTCCAACCTTTGGTTTTGTAGCGTTCCGCACGATTTTCATCATTGATGCGGTGTTTGAAACGTTGGTATTGCAACCAGCCGTCCAAATACGCACCCGTTTGTTTATCGCGCAACTGATGCCACGCAGCATAAACACCCCCGCCATAACCATGCAAATAACTACCTGCCGCACCGCCTTTGCCGTTGACTGATGCGTGCTGGCCAGCCCTGCTGCCCATCACGCCGATTGCCAGTCGGCTGCCTTCATTTTGCCGTACAAACACCTCGCCGCCGATTTGCACGCCTTTGCGCCGCCCGTCCGCAGTCGCGCCGCCCCGTATATTTTGATGCGACCGGCCGCCGATGAAGCGTAGCCACAATTTTTGACGGGACGGATCGGCGGCATACACGTCGTCGCCCCTGTCGGCGGCACGCAGCCCAAACAAAGTATTTGCCGCATAAGCCTGTTGGGCATATAAAACCGCTTCCGCCTCGGGGATAGCCAAACGCTGCACGCCCAAGCAAAATCCGCCTTCGCATTGCTTGAGCAATAATTCGTACAGCCCGGATTTATAGGTTTTATCCAAACCAAACGCATCTTTATCGGCTTGTTTCGCCGCAATCAATTTGCGCCCATCGAGCGTTTTCACATTTTTTGGATTTTGTTCCAAAACCACATTGGATTTTCCGCTGACGTTTTGTTCAAAGGTCAGGGCGGGTTCGTCCGACTCCCGCACGTCGTAGCCGAACAGGAAATCCGCGCCGCCCTGATACGCTTTATGGACAGTCAGTTTTTCATCTTTCGTGTTCAGGCGGATGCGGGCATTATCGGAAGTTTCCAGCGTATGGATGTCGGAATGGCGGCGCGGTTCCCAAAGGGAATCTTTCAGCGTCATCTTGGTCAGTTCCAACACCTGTCCGGCGACGTGGGATTTGTTTTCGATTTTGACGTGCAGTGTTTTATTGAAGATGTTGTCGAGATTGGTAGATGATGGATAAGGAGTGAGTACGGCGTCTTCTATCAATTGATTAATTATATTGGGTCTTTTCTGTTTAAGTATATCAAATGTTCCTCCAAGCTGTTTTCTATACACTTCCTCAACTATTTTTTTATTTTTTTCCCAATCTTCGGGTTTCGTGTCGTACAAAGCCTTTAATTGCTTCTTAACCGCCTGCTTTAAATCAGTTCCGTAATTCTCTGTAACATATTTCTTAACAACGGGCATATTATCGACGGCGAGGATGCCGCTATTGTAGTTTTTACCCGTGATATTGATTTCGTCATACCCGTATTCGGATGAATTTTGATCAGTTTTACCGCTGGAAAAATAATGGGAAACACCGTTTGCCGGCTTGTCTGAAAATGAAAAATCGGCAGCATCGCCAATATTTGTAGAACGAGTATCCGAACCGGGCTGATAACTGAAAGCACCGAAGCAATCAAAAGATATGCTGCACGGGCCGCGCCAAACGTGGGAATTTCTGTCTTCCGCCGCTTCTAAAATAAATTTGTTTTTAATCTCGGCTTCTTTGACGGGATCGTACGCATCCGAACCCCAAGCATATGGCGTGCAAAACAGCGATAAAACAGATAATGTTAATAGATTAACCCGACTGCTTGCTTGCTTGCTTGCTTGCTTGCTTGCTTGCTTGCTTGCTTGCTTGCTTGCTTGCTTTCAGTGTCATGAGAAATTTTCCTTTGTCAAGTGTTAAAATTATAATGATTATATACTACATCATACTACACCACAATGAAAAATCGGGAAAAACAAAAAAACCTCCGCCGTCATTCCCGCGAAAGCGGGAATCTAGAATTTCAATGCCGCAAGAATTTATCGGAGATGGCAGGGGTTTAAAGGTCTGGATTCCCGCCTGCGCGGGAATGACGGCTCAAAAGTTACGAAACGAAAAATAACCGAAACCGAACAAACCGGATTCCCACCTGTATGGGAAGGACGGGATTTCAGGTTGCTGTTTTTGATTTTCTGTTTTTGTGGGAATAACGGGATTTTGGATGATGTGCATTTATCGGGAAAACTAAAAACCCTCCGCCGTCATTCCCGCGAAAGCGAGAATCTAGAATTTCAACGCCTCAAGAATTTATCGGAAAAAACTGAAGTTTAAAGACCTAGATTCCCGCGCGGGCGGGAATGACGATAAGCGTAATTTCAATCCGCCATATTGTCTTTTCACTTGCCTGAAAACAGATTTCAGCCGCCTATCCCTGCATCCGGCGGCTGATGTAGTCGGCAATCAAATCCCGCTTGTCCCAAAAAAACTTCTGCATTTTTTGTTCGGAATACAGTTTGCGTACCAGAGTGGGCAGACCGCTGTGGACGATGGCGGCGATTTCTTTGTTGCCTTTTTCCTCCCGCATCGCCGTCTGAAAATCCATACCCCTGCCTTTCAGATATGCTGCAAGGCGGTTTCGGACGTGTGAATTGAGTTCGATGGATTTGAGCATTTTGCCTCCGTTTTGCGGTAAGGATTTATTCGATTTGTTTATCCGCCTGATTTTATCACGTTTCCCAAGCGGTTTGCCTGTACAATACCGCTTTTCGGCAGGGTGTGGGCGATGATGTTTTCTTGGTTCAAGCTGTTTCACTTGTTTTTTGTCATTTCGTGGTTTGCAGGGCTGTTTTACCTGCCGAGGATTTTCGTCAATATGGCGATGATTGATGCGCCGCGCGGCAATCCCGAGTATGTGCGCCTGTCGGGTATGGCGGTGCGGCTGTACCGTTTTATGTCGCCGTTGGGCTTCGGCGCGGTCGTGTTCGGCGCGGCGATACCGTTTGCCGCCGGCTGGTGGGGCAGCGGCTGGGTTCACGTCAAACTGTGTTTGGGCTTGATGCTCTTGGCTTACCAGTTGTATTGCGGCGTGCTGCTGCGTCGTTTTCAGAATTACAGCAATGCTTTTTCACACCGCTGGTACCGCGTGTTCAACGAAATCCCCGTGCTGCTGATGGTTGCCGCGCTGTATCTGGTCGTGTTCAAACCGTTTTGACGGAGCATCTTATGCCGATAGAAATCGAACGCCGTTTTTTGATTGGAAACGACAACTGGCGGCAATACGCCGATGAGCCGCTGCTGTTGAGGCAGGGTTATCTGTCTGTCGAGAAAGAACGTACCGTCCGTGTCCGTATTGTCGGACAACGGGCGTGGCTGACGCTGAAAGGCTATATTTCGGAAATCAGCCGCAGCGAGTTTGAATACGAAATCCCGCTTGCCGATGCGGAAAAGATGATGGAAACGATGTGCCCGTTTAAGATGGAAAAACGGCGTTATCCGGTCAGATGGGGCGGCAGCCTGTTTGAAATCGATGTTTTCCTTGGCGAAAACGCGCCTTTGGTCGTCGCGGAAATCGAGTTGCCCGCCGAAAATGCCGATTTTGACCGTCCGGACTGGCTGGGGCACGAAATCACTGCCGACGGTATGTTTACCAATGCTTATTTGAGCAAACATCCGTTCTCAAGCTGGAAAAATGCCGTCTGAAGCGGCTTTAGACGGCATCTGCCTTGCGGTTATCCCTTGAGGTAATGCACGAATGTATATGCAACGCCTTTGCTGCTGACACGGCGTTCCGTCCGCTCTGCCTCTTTCCAATGCGTCCGATCTATTTCGGGGAAAAATGCATCTCCTTCCACAGACAAATCCACTTCGGTTATCCGCAAATCGGTCGCCAATGGCATCGCTTGTCCGTATATCTGCGCGCCGCCCATAATGACGGTTTCTTCCGCGCTGGCGCACAATGCCAATGCCGCCTCCAAACTTGCCACAGTTTCCGCGCCTGCCGCGCAATAATCCGCCTGCCTGCTAATAACAATGTTTCTTCTTTCAGGCAGGGGTTTGACCGGTAAAGACTCCCATGTTTTCCGTCCCATTATCACCGGCTTCCCCAAGGTATATGCTTTAAAAAATGCAAAATCTTCCGGAATATGCCAAGGCATGGCGTTTCCCGCCCCAATGCACAGATTCTCCGCACATGCTGCAATTAAGGTTATTTTAGTCATGTCGTCTCCATAAAAATGCCGTCTGAAAGCTTCAGACGGCATTTTATGATATTCCGTATCAAAAATCTCAACTTGCCCGAGCAATACGTATTTTGTTGGCACCCGCCAACAATGCCAACAGTTCTTCAGTCGCATCCCAACCGATACACGCATCGGTAATGCTCTTACCGTAAACTTCCGGCTTATCCTGTCTGCCTTCGACCAAATGGCTTTCCACCATTACACCCATAATATTGCCGCCGTCCTGTTCCAATTGGGCGGCAATGTCTTGTGCCACTTCCATCTGCCGAGTGTAATCCTTGCGGCTGTTGGCGTGGCTGCAATCTATCATCAGCTTGTCGGTTACCCCTGCCGCACGCAGTTGTTCCGCCGCCTCGCTGACGTGTTCCGCATCATAATTCGGCTCTTTACCGCCCCGTAAAATAACATGACAATCTGGATTGCCACTGGTATGGACAATGGCGGAATGCCCAGCTTTAGTTACAGACAAGAAATGATGGGAATGGCTCGCCGCACCAATTGCATCGATTGCAATCTTCAAATTACCATCTGTACCGTTTTTAAAGCCGACGGGGCAGGACAGCCCGCTTGCCAATTCGCGGTGAACTTGGCTTTCGGTCGTCCGCGCGCCGATTGCCCCCCAAGAAATCAAGTCCGCATAATATTGCGGCGTAATCATATCCAAAAACTCGGTAGAGGCAGGCATACCCATATTGCTCAGCAACAACAACAGGCTGCGCGCCTGACGCAAACCGAAATTGATATCGAACGTACCGTCCAAATGCGGGTCGTTAATCAAACCTTTCCAACCCACCGTCGTTCTCGGCTTCTCGAAATAAACGCGCATCACAATCAAAAGCTCGTTTTCATACTGCTTGCGGAGTTTCAACAAACGCTCCGCATATTCCAACGCCGCCTTAGGATCGTGAATCGAACACGGCCCGATAATGACCAACAGCCGCTTGTCCCTGCCGTGAACCAAATCGGAAATTTCCTGACGGGTGCGGTGAACCAAGCCCGAAGCCTCTTTGGAAATCGGCAGCTCGTAAAGATGGGCAATCGGCGGCAACAACTCTTTAACTTCTTTAATCTTAATATCGTCTGTGGGGTAATGGTGTGTCATCTTGCATCTTTCCTGATGGGTTTTTATACGCGGCTTAGGTTACATCGTTTACCTTGCACAAACAAGTGCAACATATTACTACAAAGCTATTTTATTTCAAAATAACTGATATATCTTTTTTCATAGATTTTAAATTTTATATTTTTAATATTTTAGGAATTTTATTCCAAAGAAAAAGAAACAGATTGATAAAAACAATACCCGCCATTCATTCGGGCAAAACCGTACGGAACATCCATTTTCCCGTTTCCACGACAATCCGGTACAGGACACCCACTGCCGATTCCGCCTGCACATCCGGCAAAATTTCATACGCAAGGAAAATGTTGAAAACAAAAAGAACTAATTGCTTAAAAAAAGATTTAATTGGAATGCGGGTATTTCCCACACTTTCTCCATTTATTTATCCTCATTATAAAAACATGAAAAAAACCCTGCTTGCACTCACTTGCAGCCGTGTCCGCCGTTACGGTAACCGACATTCCCGAATCTAACGGCAAAAGCGAATACAAAGTCTTTCCGCTTATGTTAAAGGCAAAGCCACTACCGGCAATTTGAAAGAAAAACAACGCACACCGTCCATCGGCTTCCGTTCAACGAACGCCACAGTATGCGTTTTGAGACAGAGTACGCCTGAAGCAAAACGATGCAGACGACAAAAGAGGGAATGCACACATCGCTAACGGCGCAATAGGCAAAACGGCTGCCGTGTATGCCGGTTATACCCACACCCAACCGGTCGGCGAATCCACACGTTTCCGTGGCGGTTTGGAGCGCGTCCAAGTTAAACGTTATCTGGGAGAAAAGTGCTGCGGCTACGCCTGTCCAAAAGCGAACGCCTCCCCCTGCAAGCAGATGGTGAAATCCGTCAAAACCTTGGCGAAGGCCGGTTTCTGAAGCCATGAGCGGGGTGGCTGTCTATCTCCGCAACAAAAACAAAATAGCAATTGCTTCCCAAGATGCCAGCCTAAACTCCAAAGGCCGGTTCGTCAGCACTGGTCTGAATGTGGGCAAACAACTGACCGGCAGTCTCGGCGTAGAGTTTGACCCATACTACCTCCACCGCGCAATCCGCAAGTCTGCCGAATTTGTCTCGAATACTACCAAAACCAAAACAGACAGAGAAAAGTTTAACGAGTACGGCTTCCGTGTAGCCGCAACGTTCTAATTCCCTTGCGTATAAAAAGCAGCATAAAAATGCTGCCTTTTCCCATTTCCAAGGAAAGTATTCCGTAGCGCGGTTTACCTAATTGTTTCATACAAACCAAAAATGCCGTCTGAAACCGATTTTCAGACGGCATTTGTCCCTTAAAACACGTTTTTTCAAGCGCGACCATACCAAACACCCAAAGGTTGCCTGAAACCCGGGTAAGTACGATTAGCCGCCTCAAGTGGCGTAATCGTACGAACAAATCCTTCCACCCTTCGTACAACCTTTGCCCCATCGAACACCCGCTTCCCAAATACTGATGTCTGCTTGGGTTGAATCGGCATTCGTGCGATTACGGCGCACCGCCTAATCTGTACCTGCATCTGTTGCGCCCAATACCAAAGGCTACCTGAAAATCTCTCAAACTTTTCAGGTAGCCTTATCACGTTTTCAACTGCCGCCACACGCCCAAAGGCCACCTGAGACCCTTTTTCAGACATTCCGCTCTGATACCCCCAACAAAACGCCGCCTGAACGCATATTCAGACGGCATTTCCTTTGCATCGATTCATTCCCCGATATAATGCAGATCTTTTTCCAGTCATTTCCCTTCCAAACAAAAAACAAGGCTGTGTTTTAGTAATCTGTTGATTTCAATTATTTACAAGGAAAAAAACAATTATTTTTTCGGTTAGGAAGAAATCTATCCTATTGAATACATTGAAGCCAAGTACGCCTATCAACACTAGAGACCTTTACAAAATTCCCCAAAATCCCCTAAATTCCTACCAAGACATTTAGGGGATTTTTCATGAACACCTTCTTCCAGCAAACCGCACAAGCCATGATTGCCAAACACATCGACCGCTTCCCACTATTGAAGTTGGATCAAGTGATTGATTGGCAGCCGATCGAACAATACCTGAACCGTCAAAGAACCCG